>NC_019682.1:6820000-7023215 GCF_000316575.1 Calothrix sp. PCC 7507
TCCTGGTTCGATTGGCATTTCACCCCTAACCACAGCTCATCCGCCGATTTTTCAACATCGGTCGGTTCGGACCTCCACTTGGTGTTACCCAAGCTTCATCCTGGCCATGGTTAGATCACCAGGGTTCGGGTCTATAAACACTGATTATCGCCCTTTTCAGACTCGGTTTCCCTTTGGCTCCGGCATTCTCGCCTTAACCTACCAGTGCCTATAAGTCGCCGGCTCATTCTTCAACAGGCACGCGGTCATCCGTTTAATCGGACTTCCACTGCTTGTAGGCTGACGGTTTCATGTTCTATTTCACTCCCCTTCCGGGGTTCTTTTCACCTTTCCCTCGCGGTACTGGTTCACTATCGGTCACACAGTAGTATTTAGCCTTACGAGGTGGTCCTCGCTGATTCACATGGGATTCCTCGTGCCCCATGCTACTCGGGATTCAGCTACTATCTATAAAGTTTTCGACTACAGGACTTTCACCTTCTCTGGTGCAGTATTTAGCTGCTTCGTCTAACCGCTAGATTCGATCTCGCTGTCCCACAACCCCAATCGGTAAACCAATTGGTTTAGGCTCTTCCCCTTTCGCTCACCACTACTTAGGGAATCTCTATTTGATTTCTCTTCCTCCAGCTACTAAGATGTTTCAGTTCGCTGGGTTGGCTCTTTCCTGCCTATATATTCAGCAGGTAGTATTTAGGGTTGCCCCATTCGGATATCTCCGGATCAATGTCTGCTTCCAACTCCCCGGAGCATTTCGTCGGTAACCACGTCCTTCTTCGCCTCTGTGTGCCTAGGTATCCACCGTCAGCCCTTATTAGCTTGACCACTCATTCTTTTGATTGACATCTGCAAACTTTTCTTGCTTGCTGGTACTTTTATACTCCGTGAATAAGTTTTTTTCTCTCCACTTCGTACTCACTACTCAGCATTCAGATTCGTCTGCCTGCTTCTTTTTCGCGTTACTATGCAGTTTTCAAGGTTCTGGCTAGGTTTCTCCCAGCAGTCTGGCTTTGAGCCATGTTGCTGACTTTCTTCCCGATCTATTATCTTAGCACACTGTTATCGCCGCCACAAAACATGTTTTACATTCCTCGGTGGTTTACTACCTAGAATGTGTTTAGCTTTTTTGGCTGTCACAATAAACCATGTGGAGGTTAGCGGACTCGAACCGCTGACATCCTGCTTGCAAAGCAGGCGCTCTACCAACTGAGCTAAACCCCCAGATCAAATTTTGGATTTTAGATTTGTGATTTTAGATTGGTTTTTCAATCCAAAATTTAAAATTTAAAATCTAAAATTCTTTCAGGTGGGCCATCCTGGACTCGAACCAGGGACCTCACCCTTATCAGGGGTGCGCTCTAACCACCTGAGCTAATAGCCCATACGAACCCAATCATAGTTTGAAAGCCTCAACAAATATCTGCGACCGACCTAGGAATGACCAACTCAATATCTATTTAACTGTGTGTTTTTCGATATTTGAGTGGATTCGGTCTCCCTAAAAGGAGGTGATCCAGCCACACCTTCCGGTACGGCTACCTTGTTACGACTTCACCCCAGTCACCAGTCCTGCCTTAGGCATCCCCCTCCTCGAAAGGTTGGGGTAACGACTTCGGGCGTGACCAGCTTCCATGGTGTGACGGGCGGTGTGTACAAGGCCCGGGAACGAATTCACTGCAGTATGCTGACCTGCAATTACTAGCGATTCCTCCTTCACGCAGGCGAGTTGCAGCCTGCGATCTGAACTGAGCTACGGTTTCCGGGATTAGCTTGCTATCGCTAGCTTGCTGCCCTCTGTCCGTAGCATTGTAGTACGTGTGTAGCCCAAGACGTAAGGGGCATGCTGACTTGACGTCATCCCCACCTTCCTCCGGTTTGTCACCGGCAGTCTCTCTAGAGTGCCCACCCTAAGTGCTGGCAACTAAAAACGAGGGTTGCGCTCGTTGCGGGACTTAACCCAACATCTCACGACACGAGCTGACGACAGCCATGCACCACCTGTGTTCGCGCTCCCGAAGGCACTCCCACCTTTCAGCAGGATTCGCGACATGTCAAGTCTTGGTAAGGTTCTTCGCGTTGCATCGAATTAAACCACATACTCCACCGCTTGTGCGGGCCCCCGTCAATTCCTTTGAGTTTCACACTTGCGTGCGTACTCCCCAGGCGGGATACTTAACGCGTTAGCTACGGCACGGCTCGGGTCGATACAAGCCACGCCTAGTATCCATCGTTTACGGCTAGGACTACTGGGGTATCTAATCCCATTCGCTCCCCTAGCTTTCGTCCCTCAGTGTCAGTTACGGCCTAGCAGAGCGCTTTCGCCACCGGTGTTCTTCCTGATCTCTACGCATTTCACCGCTACACCAGGAATTCCCTCTGCCCCGAACGTACTCTAGCCTTGTAGTTTCCACTGCTTTTATGAGGTTGAGCCTCACTCTTTAACAGCAGACTTACATAGCCACCTGCGGACGCTTTACGCCCAATCATTCCGGATAACGCTTGCATCCTCCGTATTACCGCGGCTGCTGGCACGGAGTTAGCCGATGCTTATTCCTCAGGTACCGTCATTTTTTTCTTCCCTGAGAAAAGAGGTTTACGACCCAAGAGCCTTCCTCCCTCACGCGGTATTGCTCCGTCAGGCTTTCGCCCATTGCGGAAAATTCCCCACTGCTGCCTCCCGTAGGAGTCTGGGCCGTGTCTCAGTCCCAGTGTGGCTGATCATCCTCTCAGACCAGCTACTGATCGTCGCCTTGGTAGGCTCTTACCCCACCAACTAGCTAATCAGACGCGAGCTCTTCTTCAGGCAGCAAGCCTTTCACCTCTCGGCACATTCGGTATTAGCCACCGTTTCCAGTGGTTGTCCCCAACCTGAAGGCAGATTCTCACGCGTTACTCACCCGTCCGCCACTCAATCCCTAAAGATTTCGTTCGACTTGCATGTGTTAAGCATACCGCCAGCGTTCATCCTGAGCCAGGATCAAACTCTCCGTTTTGTGAACGTAAGTAGTTCTTTAGCTCTTTTGACTGATTTCAACCTCAGTCAGGTTATTTTCTTTACTGACGCAAGGTACTTGTTGTATACTGGCTTTCAAACTATAATATTTTCAAGGTTCGGTGTTCCTCGCAGCGTCGCTCTTTCGCGCTCCGCTTCAGGCACTTATTCAATATATCGAACCTCCATATTTCTGTCAACTGTTTTCGGAAAGTTTTTTCGGTAGTTTTGCGGTCGCTATTGAAAGCCTTGTGGAGTAAGCTTTTTAAGCTATAGTATTCCTGAAAGTTAGGAAGGAATTAACAAAGTTGTGAGCAAGTTAGGTGTTTTACCGCCTTGGCTAGTCTTAGAACCGCTTTTGCGTGGCTGGCTTGTTGAGGATATTGGTAGGGGCGATCGCACTACAAATAGCCTACTATCTGAAGATGCCAAGCCAGGAACAGCCAAGTGGATAGCTAAAGCTCCAGGGATAATTGCTGGCTTACCAGTTGCAGCTAGGGTGTTTCAGCTTTTGAATGAAAAAGTGAGCTTTGTGGCTGTTGCGGCTGAAGGTGCAAAATGCGAGCCAGGACAGGTGATAGCAGAAATTCACGGTTCTTTGGATGCGTTGCTGATGGGGGAACGGGTAGCGCTTAACTTGGCTATGCGGTTGAGTGGGATTGCGACGCTCACTAATATATATGTAGAGAAAATTGCTGATTTACCTGCTCGGTTGGTAGATACGCGTAAGACTACGCCAGGGCTGAGGCTGTTGGAAAAGTATGCAACTGCTTTGGGTGGGGCGATTAATCACCGGATGGGGTTGGATGATGCGGTGATGATTAAGGATAATCATATTGCGGCGGCTGGGGGAATTGGAGAGGCTATTACCCGTATTCGTTCCCAGATTCCCTATCCTTTAACTATAGAAGTGGAGACGGAAAGTCTGGGGCAGGTGCAAGAAGCTTTACAGTATAAAGCGGACATTATTATGTTGGATAATATGCCCGTGGAGATGATGCGTCAGGCGGTGGAGTTGATTCGTCAGCAGGATAGCCGGGTGAAAATTGAGGCTTCGGGGAATGTGACGCTGGAAACTATTCGTGCTGTGGCTGAGACTGGCGTTGACTATATTTCTAGTAGTGCGCCAATTACTCAGTCGAAGTGGCTGGATTTGAGTATGAGGATTGTACTTTAAAAATCACGGCGTTGCATAAATGTAGGATGGTTTATCGGGCTATGCTCCGCGCTCGCTAAGAGGATGTCTAGGTCTAATTTCACACTAACCCTGGCGACTAGAAGTCGCGGCTACACAAGACTTTACCCACCTCCGTGGGTTTGAAATCCTTGATTACGAAATTTGTAGTATCCCCTTGACATTATTTGGAGTATATACTACATTTGTAGCATGAAGAAAGACGACAACAAAAGGCAAAACGAAAAACCCCTTGAAACCTAAACAATTGCATAGATGCTGCTTTTGGGGCCGCGATTGGTGTTCGACTGCGACGATGCCAACAAACGGACGGTTCCAGGATTCGGGTACCCTACGGGAAGGCAAAGCCTACAATTCCCGACGGCTCCACTCTTTCTTGACTGCGGTTGAAGTTGTGTAAACATTTCCGAGCGCAAGATAAGAGTATCGCAATTATGCTTTCTTTGGGTCTGTAGCTCTAACGGTAGAGTTCCTAGATGTCACTTGTGCCCTGACAGAAAAAGCTTACATACTAGCTCAATAGTAGAGCTATCGTCTCTAAAACGATAAGTTGCAGGTGCGATTCCTGCGGTGTAACCACAGCTTTTTCAACTTGCATGAGGTGTGAGTGTAACTCTCACAGGGAGGGTATCGGTTCAATCCCGATCAGATCCATTAATATCAATTCGTAATTAAAAAGAGGTGATTGCAATGGTTCATATTCGATTTGAAGGACGTTCTGTTGATGTCCCAAAAACACAATTGGGAATTGCAGCAGGGATGAATGATGTGGCAGTGAAGGAGCGGGTTGCTCGGCATTTAGATGTGAATAGCGATCGCCTGTCTGCTTATGTAATAGATCGCCGTCCTAGTGGTGATTTGATTATCCGCCCTGAAGCTGTCTATGGTTAAAGTATTTAGTCTTCCGTGCCCCGACAGAAGAAGCATACATACACATTCATAACGGCCCTAAGGTAGTAAAGTTCGAGCGATCGAATAAGCGAAGCATGATTTCTAAATCTCTCGCAGATTTAGCGTGCGTGCCCACTGCCAATATTTGGTAAGAGCGGCCGTAAGCTGTAAAAAGCTTTTTGAACTTGCACGGAATGATTTAAGACTTAATTCCGCGCCCTTGTAAAGCCTACACACACTCCGGAAACGGAATGCAGGTACCCTGCGGGAACGCTACGCGAACAAATCCTGTGGCTCCCTTTGATGGGAGCGTAGCCAAATTGGTATAGGCAATTGTGACAACTGCTTTGCTAACTTGTGCGGAATTTCAATTATTTCAATTGTATTTATCTATTATCTTAACTCAATCACATATATGGAGGTGAATTCAATGATGTCCACTAACTTATGTAGCCTAACAAGTCAATCACTACAACTATCTTTAAGCCACATATTTTTCAGAAACATAAGTTATGAGCGAACATCGTTGGAGCGAGATTGTGATTGAGCGTCCTCGCAGTGGGAGGAGAATTAGCCTCAAAAAGGTGACTGGCTTTAAGAAGCAATTATACAAAATCACTCAGGACGCAATTCAGGATGGATTGTTGAATCCTTACCTGATTAAACCAATAAATAAATCTAAGTATCTTTCAGATCATCTCGGACCTCTGCGTCGGTTTTTGCGCTCAAAAGTCGGACAGCCTTGGAATGAAGTTTACAGCCAACTGTGTCAAAGATTAGATCCCAGCACAATGGCAGGAAAGCATGTTATTGATCATGTGTGGGACTATGTTGAACGGCATGTAGAAATAATTGATGGTGGTGTTTATCGCAAACCTTATCGAGGGTATCGAAGGCAGCTAGATGCATACCATCGCGATCGCTTCTATATCCATCCTGAAACTGGAATTCTTTGTGCAGTCGAGAAAGTACCTCGAATGCAGGAGTCAAAGCAGAAACAAACTGATATTGTCATCATTGATAATTATCATCAATATCACAAGATAAATGAGATTTGGTATTTAATTACCTTTGAAGATTTCCCCCCGCCACCAACTTATTATGTGACGGATGTTATCCAAGGGATAATTAATCGTTCTGCTGCAATGTATAGAGGTCGAATGATTTACGCTGCCAAAAAACAGCAGTGTAATAAGAAAGAAATTCGATTTATTTTAAATCAACTTTCTAAAACCTAAAATTTTCACTTCGTGCCCTAACTGAAAAAGCTTACATACTAGCCGAATGGTAAGGCACTTGACTTGAGATCAAGCAACTACGGGTTCAAATCCCGTGTGTGAATTAACAGCTTTTTCGACTTGCACGAAGCGATCTTATTTCATTTCAATATGGAGGTGAGAACGATGAAGAAGATTAATCATTTCAACATCGAGCCTGAAGATTTCGACGATTTCTGCTTTTGAACCATCGAGCAAACGCCGTCGTGGCTACCCATCTGAAAAAGCTGTTAAACGTGGCGTAGGCGTAGCCCGCCGTAGGCATCGCCTCGTTCATGGCGACAAGGAACTACAGGAAAAACTTGGTAACAATGACCTTTGTCTTTGTGGTTCTGGTCGCTGCTTTCAAAAAGTGCTGTCGCAATAGCGGCAGATATGATGGCAGCTTACGCAGCTACTACTTTTAGAGAGTAAGAGCAAATTCGATAATTTTCCGCTCATTACCTAGTCCCCAATCCCTAATCCCCAGTCCCCAGTCCCCAGTCCCTTTTACTTGGCAGTTGTTGCCGCGCCCCGATCGCAGAAGCTTACATAACTCTGCATAAGTTAGACAAAATGCTTCTACAACTTGCGCGGTGACTTTATCGCCCCGCGTGCAACATCTGCCTCCTGCAATTTTAGATTTTAGATTTTGGATTTTCGATTGCAATCCAAAATCGTAAATCTAAAATCCAAAATTTTTAAAGGAGGTTATTATGAAAACCGCAGAACGTGACCTGCGCCTGGAAATGCTCAACAGTTTGCTGACAACTCCTCACCGCAAGCTTGAGCAAGTTGCAGAAATTCATCAGTTAATTATTGAACTCGATCCCATCTTCTATGGACACCTGGCAGTCTGGTATCAGCGTCATGGTGATGTCCGCGACCACAAAGAGGTGTTTGTTGCTCATTTGCTAACCAGCAATTTAACTGAACACCGAGATGCTGGATTTATGATGCTGCAAGAGTTTCCTCCCTATCAGGTAGCTCGTGTAGTGGACTTTATGAAGCAGCAGCAGAATAAACTGCCTCGTTCGGCTCGGACTGCGGTACGGCGTTATCTAAAGGTACGAGAAAGCAATCCGGCTCTGTTCGATCGCGCTGCGCTGAGAGGTCGTAAGGCAATGAAGCACTTATATGCTTCACTGCACATCAAGCCAAATGAGCGGGCAAATGCGATTCTATTCCGCGATACTCCTCCAGAGGGTTCCTTAGCAAATGTGCTGAAGCAGGTTGCTAAGGCAGAAAATGCCGCAGAACAGGCACGGCTGATTGTGGAGTTCAAAATTCCCTACACGATCGCAATTGGTGCGATCAAGCAACTCACACCTGTTGTATTGGTGGCGTTAATCAACAGCATGACTCCTCAAGAGGCGATCAATAACCTCAAGTCTCTCCAGACTAGAGGTGCAATGGATCACCCACAAGTCAAGAAGCTGATTGATTCTAAGCTAGAAGCAGCGTCTAAAAGTACGCGTGTCTCAGCATTCAAAGCACAAATTGCCACAGATGCAGGAGATTTTGACGCAGACACCGTTGCCCAATTGGAAAAGGTGACAAACGAACAGGTGAAACGGCGTGGTGCGATCGCTCGTCCAACTGCTTTATTGGTGGACAAGTCTGGTTCAATGGAAAATGCGATCGCGATCGGTAAGCAACTCGCTGCCCTAATCTCTGGTATCACTAAGGCAGAACTGTTTGTCTACGCTTTTGATACCATTCCTTACGCTGTTACAGCAAAGGGCAAGGAGTTGACCGACTGGGAGCGTGCCTTCCAGCACATCAATGCAGGCGGTGGTACTAGCATCGGCTGTGCATTGGAAGCAATGCGGAAGAAGAAGCAGGTAGTTGACCAAATCATCGTGGTGACGGATGAGGGCGAAAATGCGGCTCCTTACTTCGGTGAAGTCTACAAGAACTACTGCCGGGAGTTGGCGATAATGCCCAATGTGGTGATTGTCCGCGTAGGTACTCATTACAACTGGGTGGAGACTCAACTGAAACAGCAGCAAGCACCTGTAGATACGTTCACTTTCGCGGGTGACTACTACAGCTTGCCGAACATTGTCCCACTCCTGACGCGCCCCTCTCGTTTGGATTTGCTGATGGAGATTTTGGATATGCCGTTGCCTGTGCGAGATGATAAGTAAGTTCTAAAATACAACGGTGTGTTATGCCGAAGGCTAATGCACCATATTTATCTCATTAATCTAGTTCAGAGACTCATTAATCTAGTAGTCTGTCAGGGTTGAAATGAGGGACTGTAGTGTGAGCGTCTCGCTCACGCGGGCTTTTCGGCCCGCACTACCAAAAACCCCTCAAAACAAAATTGACAAACCACTAGTTCAGAGACTCATTAACGAGAATTATTCGTAAATAAATTCCTCTTTCCTGTGTTTCCTCTGCGTTCTCTGTGGTTATAGCAGTCAACTTAATGCGAAATCGGTAGTAAAACTTAGTATAAATTCTGCGTGCCCCAACTTTTGGAGCCTACATACTAGTACGAGAGGAAAGGTAACACTGTCAAATACAGTGGGCGTGTGTGAACGGGGAGTGCGAAGAACCTGGGAGGTAGGCTTAAAAGTAGCCATCCTTGAAAGAGTGTTTAACAACTCACCAGCGGAGTCCCTCTAGTAACTGAGAACACGTAATGCTCCACCAACTTGCACGCAGAATTTTATTAATTCGTAATTCGTAATTCGTAATTAAGAAAGTCAGATTTTATAGGGTTGCATTGGTAGCCTTCTTTTTGAAAATTGGTATTAAACCACATCTATTTTGAGAACCATAGTTTTCCAAAGTAGTGGGAGCATCTTGCTCCCGAATGGTAGTAGCGGGCAAGATGCCCGCACTACTCCAGGTTTCAAAATCGACAAGGTTTAGTTATGACTAACATATTTAAGCTAATCAACCAAATTGCGATCGCACAAGCACAATTGTCTACAACCCAATTCCTAGCACCCTGTGTCAAAGGTGGACGAGTTCGCACACGGGTAGCCGGGATGATCTACACCTTTAGTCCAAAGCCTAGTAAATTTCAAGGTTGGGGCATCTTTCAGGCTGTGGATGAAAAAACAGCAACGGTTGTAGAAGAAGCAGACTTACCCCAAATTGCAGAATACCTGCAACATTTTTCCCAAATACGACTGCGGTTAGCACATCAACTGCAAAAACAAACTTGGTTAGCATACCCCATAAATGAAGTAGATATGCGTCAACGGTTGAAGGTAGTTAAGCCGATCGCCATCCACTTAGTAACCGAGGGTGTCGCCTTTGAGCAAATCATTGCCCGATGGAATGGACAGTCTTGCTGGTTTGAGGAAGTCGATCGCCGTACCGATCCGGCAATTTCTGAAACTCTGCAATCTGCCGTCAAGCAACTCATTCCTGCTGAAGAATTACAGTTTAAGGGCATTACTCCAGAAATCCGCACAGTGTATGAATTAGCAACTCGGCGGATTGAGGGATTTACTCAACTCCAACAAGATGAAAAGCGATTGAGAAAGGCATTGCAAATGGGTGGCGCTGAATTAAATCAATTCCACGATCGCAGCGATTATTGGACAGTCGATTGGACAACTGCTGATGGGGTTCGCCATAGTAGTGCGATCGCTAAAACTGATTTGACTGTTGTCAGTTCTGGCATTTGTCTGAGTGGACGCGATCGCGATTTTGACTTGCAATCCTTAGTAGGTGTCATGGAACAACAAGAGTAGTGATATTAGAGAATTCAGAATTCAGAAGTCAGAATTGAGGAGTAAAACAGATTTAATACCGAGTACACAATCTAAAATCTAAAATCTAAAATCCAAAATCGAATGAGTATCTTTTTTCACGAACAGCTTTACCGCACTAATGCTGTGATGACAAAGTTGAAAAACTATCCTGTAACAATTTGTGGCGCTGGAGCATTAGGCGCTAATATTGCGGAAAACTTAGCTCGGTCTGGTTTTGATAAACTGACAGTGATAGATCGCGATCGCATTGAGGAGCGCAATCTTTCAACTCAGCCTTACTACCGTTCCGATGTGGGAGCGTTCAAGGCGAAAATTTTGGCGAACAATTTATATCGAGCAATTGGTACTAAAGTTGATGCTAAAACAAAGGAGTTGACATCAGCAAATACAAATCAATTACTCCAAGACAGCCAGCTAATTGTTGATGTCTTTGACAATAGCTTGGCACGTCAAACAGTGAAAGATTATGCTGATCAAAAAAGCATTCCTTGTCTTCATGTGGGGCTAGCAGCCGATTATGCAGAAGTGATTTGGAATGACGTTTATCGCGTTCCTTCCGAGGTTAATGATGATGTCTGTGATTATCCATTGACACGGAACCTAGTGATGTTAACCGTTGCTGTGGCGTGTGAAGCGATCATTTCATTCATTGCTACAGCACAACAGCGTAATTTCAGTATCACCCAGAAGGATCTGACTGTTCAATCTCTGTTTTTGTAGATTGCGTAAGTAGAACATCGTCATTTATCCTTTGTCATTAGACCTCTTGCATAAATATTTTTTTATCTCACGCAGAGGCGCAGAGGCGCAGAGAAAGAGCGCGAAAATTACGACTTTTGCAAGAAGTCTATTAGTCATTTGTAAGGGTTTTAAGCTGTCGCGCTTTTAAGTTGCACCCTCGACGCGGGCAGGATGCCCGCACTACAATAATTTAAATAAATCACGATGTGCAAATTACAAGATTATCAGCTTAGTAAAGTATTTACAATTGAAGACACTGACTAAAAAGCTGATTTTGGTCAAGCTATGATATGAAATAAGAAGAGTGCGGAAAAAGCGATCGCATGACCATCACCCGAACAAAATGGACAATAGACGAATACCACCAGATGATTGCGGCGGGTATTTTGGATAATAAGCGTGTGGAGTTACTGAAGGGAGAAATTATCGAGATGTCACCGGAAGGGGAACCCCACGCATATTTTAGTAGTGAAGCAGGGGAATATTTAATTAGGTTGCTGGGCGAGCGCGCAATGATTCGTTTAGATAAGCCAATTACCCTACCTAATCACTCTGAGCCTGAGCCTGACATAGCTATTGTGCAACGATTGGGGCGTGAATATCTAGAGCATCACCCAAATCCCAACAATATTTTTTGGCTGATTGAGTATTCAAACTCTAGCTTAGACAAGGATTTAGAGATAAAAAGTAAAGTTTATGCTGAAGTTAACATTCCTGAATACTGGGTGGTTAACTTAAAAAAAAGGCAGTTGGTAGTATTTCGAGATCCCCAAGATGGGGAGTATACAACAAAATATACACTGACCGTTGGGACTATTTACCCAGTGGCGTTTCCAGATGTAGCTGTATTAGTAAATTCAATAGTCAGTAATTAGAGAAGCAAAAAAGCAATCAAGGGCGATGTCTGACGACAATCCGTCCCGCGTCACAGCAAATTTATTCGTCAATTATTTCTTGACAGACGACTAGATCATGATCTTACATTCGGGAAATCACTAGTAACTTGCAACACATAATTTCCTAAATCTCGTCTGGGTTAATTCCCAAATCCCGCAATCTTTGCGCCAATCGTTCGGCGCGATCGCTTTGCTGTTGCAGTAATTCTTCTGGTGTAGGTAATTTTCGCCCTTGTTGATCGTACCAATATAACCACTCACGCGATCGCCCCAGATAAACACCACGTTCTCGTCCAATTGCTAACCCAATCTCTGGCATCCACACCTGCGAATTTGGTTGTAAAATATAGCTGCCATCTACTAGACGATAAACTTCTAGGGGTTCTCGCTTGCGTCGATATCTGCGACTGGGTACATAAATTGCGTAATATAAAATCCCTAATTGAGCATAGTCGAGTTTTTTCTTTTCGTATTCACCACCGTAGGTTTTAGAAACAACTTCTAGGGCGAATAAGGGAACAATATTATCTTCTTCCCACAGGACATAACTTAAACGTCCCTCTTCACCAATAAAACGTTCTACACCTAAGCTGAGAAATCCATCTGGTACTAACTGAGGGATGCTAGGCGCATAATAAATTCCCATATCCACACCGAAAAACCAATCGGTGCGTAGACGCAAAGCGGCTTGTCGTTAGACATCGCTCCATGCTAAAGCTAAAATTGCTTCTAATAAATTGGGAATTAGGTTTTGTAGCTCATTATCCACTGGGGTATCGTCGGAGTCTGGGAGTTCTGCCGAGGATGGAAGACAGTCTAGAGGGTTGTACTGCACCATGAAATTCCTCACTTGAACTGTGTGACTATATTTTAATAGTTAAGATAGTTGAGATTTTCAGAATGTGGATGAGGAAATAAATAGGAAAGCGATCAAGAGCGATGTCTAACGGCAAGCCGCTCCGCGTCTACGCTTTCCATCTAAAATTAGAGTGTTGAAATTAGGCAGTTAGCTGATATTCAGTACCCTTAGCCGCAAAACCTGTCTCTCTTGGTTCAATTTCTTTAGCGTCGCTACTATTGGTGATTTGCAGTTGTGTCTCAGCACGACGAACAAATAAAGCACGGTAGGTACGCCCATCCTTGATTGCAAGATAGCCTTCCCATCCTTTCAAATCTTTAGGCAATTTTGTAGCTGAAACCCCGCTGATCTCGGTCTTTTCGGTTTTCTTGTTGTACACATTTATGTACAAGTTTGAGTTTGATTCATAAACTCTGACTTGGCGTTTGTCCGTCTCAAAATACAGACGGGTGTCATCAGCAGCAGGAGTTTGGGGAGTTTGGGGAGGCAATAACTTAATCACATCATCGCGTACCCAGCCAATTTTCGTGCTATCGTAACTAATTTTGTACCAAGTATGATCGTCTCCTGGTTGTTTTTTCTCCAGAATTTTGACGCGAGTACCCAAGGGTTTCTCTACAGCAGTAGCCGTCACTGAGGCAGTGGAGCGGATTTTGACTGGGCCTTTGCCACCGGATACATTACTTTTCAGTTCACCGAATTGTTCAGTTGTACTCATGGGAGATATTCCTGTTTTGGTTTAAGTAGTGAGAGTAGAGACAGTATTTAATAAATATAGTTATTTTCCGTATAACCACACTGTAGAATTTTTAAAATATTGTGAAAATTTTTCTAAAATGCTTAGTAAATTTCCCAAGTTATATCCATTGAGGAAAGAGGTATGTCTCTAGAAATAGGAACGCATGGCATATTTCCACACAACAACAAACTCGATTCAACAGCTAGAGTTAAAATAACGAAAATGTGGGGTGTTGCACTCCACGCACGCTACGCGATCGCAAATCGCTCATCAATGCAACTTATCACATCTCTACAAAGGCTACACCTAAAAAGCTTGCCTGAGGAGTCTAAATTATGTTGCAATGGTGATTCCTGGGCGCTTGAACAACCGATAAATACTTATGAACGCTACGCAAGAACAATTAAAAGTTAAATTTGAGCAGGCTTTGGTTGCTGCTTTTGGCGCTGAGTACGCCGGAGTAGATCCGATTTTGGTGTCTGCTAGCAATCCTAAATTTGGTGATTATCAGGCGAATGTGGCTTTATCTTTGAGTAAGCGCCAAGGATTGCAACCAAGGGCGATCGCTTCTACTATAGTTGAAAAACTAGATGTATCAGAAATCTGTGAGCCACCAGAGATAGCTGGGCCTGGGTTTATCAATCTCAAATTGAAACCCGTATACCTGGAAGCACAGCTGACTAGTATTCAAATAGATCCCCGATTAGGAGTCCCCACAGCAAAAACTCCCCAGCGGGAAATTGTGGATTTTTCCAGTCCAAATATTGCCAAGGAAATGCATGTTGGGCATCTGCGCTCAACTATTATTGGTGATAGCATTGCCAGAATTCTCGAATTTCGCGGACATGATGTTTTGCGGTTAAATCATGTTGGTGATTGGGGTACGCAGTTTGGGATGTTAATTGCTTACTTACGAGAAGTTTACCCCCAAGCGCTGACTACAGCTAATGCTTTAGATATTGGTGACTTAGTCAGCTTTTACCGCAAAGCAAAACAGCGGTTTGATGCAGATGAAACTTTTCAAGAAACAGCACGACAAGAAGTCGTCAGATTACAAGCCGGCGCCCAAGATACAATTCATGCGTGGAAAATGCTGTGTGAACAGTCACGGCGAGAGTTCCAGATAATTTATGACTTGTTGGATGTCAAGTTAACTGAACGTGGAGAATCTTTTTACAATCCCTTATTACCAGGAATTGTAGAAGATTTAGCAAAATCTGGTTTATTAGTAGAAAACCAAGGGGCGCAGTGTGTTTTCTTGGAAGGTTTCACGAATAGAGAAGGTGAACCTCTGCCGTTAATTGTGCAAAAATCCGATGGTGGTTATAACTACGCCACAACAGATTTAGCATCTTTACGCTACCGGATTCAACAAGACGAAGCCAAGCGCATAATTTATGTAACAGATACTGGACAAGCTAATCACTTTGCCCAATTTTTTCAGGTTGCACGTAAAGCAGGATGGATTCCCGAAGATGTGGAACTTGTACATGTGCCGTTTGGCTTGGTGCTGGGGGAAGATGGCAAGAAGTTTAAAACCCGTTCTGGTGATACAGTAAGGTTAAGGGATTTGTTAGATGAAGCGATCGTACGTGCCCGTGCAGACCTAGAAAATAGGTTACAAGAATATGAACGGACAGAAACTGAAGAATTCATTGCCCATGCATCTGAAGTAATTGGCATTAGTGCAGTTAAATATGCAGACTTGAGTCAAAACCGCACTAGTAACTATATTTTTAGTTACGACAAAATGCTATCTCTCAAAGGTAATACAGCACCTTACATGCTCTACGCTTATGTCAGGACTCAAGGCATTAGTCGAGAGGGTAATATTGACTTTGAACAAATGGGTGCAAATACTAAAATTTTGCTCGAAACAGACACAGAATTGACTTTAGCAAAACATCTCCTACAACTGAGTGAGGTGATTGCTGATGTCGAACAAGATTTATTGCCAAATCGGTTATGTGAGTATTTGTATCAATTGAGCGATAAGTTTAACAAATTCTATGAAAATTGCCCTGTTCTGCAATCTGAAGAACCTGTACGCACATCTCGTTTGGCACTGTGCAATTTGACAGCTAGAACTTTGAAGTTGGGTTTATCTCTGTTGGGAATTCAGGTGTTGGAAAGAATGTAGAAGGGAATGTTTTTTTCAACGCACTTTCTTTGGGTTCAAAACCGATGATTTTTTGGTGTTGTTACAGTAGCTATTAGCTGATCTGCTTCATTTGTATATAGCTTGTAGATCAGCAATAGTTTAAGGCGATCGCATGACTTAATTCACAAGATATAATTGCGATCGCTTAGAGGTTGTTTTTGCACTACTTTAGCTGTGTCGTTCCACTACCGGACTGACACTGTTGGGAAAGCAAAGTATGAGGGGGAACAACAGTTCGCCCCTACGTATTGGTTATGTATGTGGGTAGGTTTGTGGGCAGATTCCCAGATTTTGGAAGAAATTGGGAATATTGTGAGTAGGGCTTTTAGGCTCAATTGCTGGGTGAGGAAATATTGCCCGAAAGGCGATCGCGTATTAATATCAGTTGTTCTTGGTTGCTGACTGGATTTCTGGGTGCTGGTAGTTCGGTGTTTGGCCAGCTGGGTAAGGTATTACAGGGACATGATAAGGCTGGCATCCCCAAGCTTCGCAAGGGTATTGGCATCTCACAACGACTGCAAGGCTGCATTTCCCAAGCTGATGTTAAGAGTTCGGCGATGGTTTCATGAGTACCCTCTAGGTAGCAATCACCAGTTGACTGCGAGAGAATTTGCTGCCAGCATTCTTCAAATTCTGCGCTATAGCGATCGCCTTTTAGCACTGGTTGCGGCAATAAGTTTGCTGCACCATTACCCGTCACTACTTTCTTCCCTAACTGAAACCAGTAGGCAAGATATTGTTTAACTTCTTGTTCTGTTGCCATACCACAATTTTAGGTTTTTTAGGTAACATTTTGACTGTCGAATTTTAAATAAAGTGTTAAGAATATTGGGTATTTGTCAAAGGTCAAGAGTTATTAGTTATTTCTCCCTCATCTCCCTCATCTCCCTTATCTTCCCCTGCTCCCTGCCCCCTTTCCCTTCTGGGTGGTAAAGGTGAACCAAGGGTGCTGAGATTGAGAATATGACCACCTGTAACTAAATATACAGATTCACAGATGATTCCTAGCTGACGGACTAGAGAACCTAGGCGATCGCGAAACTGGCGACCAAGAGGATAAGCTGGGACTACACCCCAACCTGTCTCTTCAGCGACGAACACCATATCAGCGGCAACCAGCTGGACTGTTTCCAAAAATTCTCCAAGTATATTTTCCCAACTATCTTCATTTTCTTCTAGGAGATTAGCTACCCAAGTTCCTAAAGAATCAACTAGAAGACAGGTGTCTGGCTTGGCATCGGCAAGGGTAGCAGACAGTTCTATCGGTACAGGGAGTGTCACCCAGTCTTGGGGACGGCGTTTTTGGTGTTCTTGAATGCGGTTGTCCCACTCTTCATCATTTGGGTTTTCGGTAGCTGTGGCAACGTAAACAACTGCTTTACCTGACTGCATTGCCAAAGTTTCTGCCCATTCACTTTTACCAGACCTAGCTGGCCCGGTGACTAAGATGACTTTACCCAAAGCTTTTTCCTTAGTATCTTTAATTAACGAGGGTTGCAATACCTAAGCATATTGTTTCACTTCACAGGAGAAATTGTTTGTTTTCAAATATCTTTTAAGAGATAAAATTAGCACCAGCATTGATATGATGCCAAGATTGGTAAAGACTAAAAATCCCAACAACCCCACTGGGAATTATTCCACACGATTGGGGACAGCAAATTCCAGGATATTTTTATGAAAGCAGGCTTAAAACGCATTGAGGCAACTCTACACGATTTAGGAACTCGCAACACAGCCGACTCTACCGAAACAGGTGATTCGACGAAGCGACCTTGCTCCTTTAGGATCAGTGTGGGAGCGACAGATTCTATAGTAAGTAATGATACTTCATCCCCAGAAAATCAAAATATACAAGAATCAACAGCTGATTTAGAAACAGACTCCGATAGTCAGCTGCTCGACGACGAGAATTTATTCACCCAACATCAGTCTGTGCCGACTTTTTCAGTGGAATATCCGGGGGGCAAAACGCCTAATTTGCCTAAGTTCAAAACTCCTAGCTTCAGTAGTCATCGTCACGGAGCAAATCCTGGATTGGCAGTAAATTTGTTACAAGAAATCCAAGAAAATGTTCTCGGTTGGCAGCAAGAACTACAAGAACTTATCCAGCAAATTCAAGATATTTACTTAGAAGGGCCGATTGTTAATGGCTGGTTAGAATCCAATAACCGTGAAACAGAACCGGGAGGAACTGCGACACTGCGTCATGGAGAAGTTGAGGGACTGATGGACTACGTAGAAAAAATCTGCGCTGCTGGTGGGAAGGTATCCTATCAATCTCCTGTGAGTGGCTACCGCCTCTGTGGTTTGGATGCTGCTGGTAAAGTTTGGTCGCGGCCTTGTCCACCGGATCAACTTCCTGCTGTGAGTTTAGCGATCGCTCGTTACCAAAGGTTGCGTCAATTTTTAGGACGTAAGCAATATTTGGAAACACGGCTGGGTCAATTAGCTGAAACTCTAGTGATTTTACACAGTCATATTCAACAAGCTTAAAGTTTTAAAGATTAATTCCGAAGAAACTCGGTTGGTGAGTCTGGATTTTTTGGTATAGATTAGCTCTGAGCAGGTGACTGCTTGAAGGTTGAAGTATGAAGTATGAAGTATGAAATTACCCTTAATTACTTCATCCTTGATCCTTTACACTTCAGACTTTTTTAGTCAAAAGTGAAACCTATGCCAGATACCCAAATCTCTGCCATTATCTGTACTCACAATCGAGATACCTATTTAGGTGCAGCAATTGATAGCCTGTTAGCTCAGGATTTCCCAGCTGAATTTGAAGTTGTGGTAGTGGATAATGGCTCCAGCGATCGCACTTGTGAAGTTGTAGCACAAAGAGCCGATAATCCTCGTCTGAAATATATCTTTGAACCAATCATCGGTTTATCTGTTGCTCGTAACACGGGTGCTAGAGTAGCTAGTGGTGAAATTTTGGCATATTTAGATGATGATGCAGTCGCGAGCGATCGCTGGCTGCAAATTTTGTATTCTGCCTACAAAAATAATACTCAACTAGCGATCGCCGGCGGCAAAGTCACTCTGTTATGGCCCCAAGGTATCCAACAACCACGGTGGCTCTCTCCTGGATTGGCGGGGAATTTGGGTGCATATGATTTGGGTAACAGCACAGTTTATATCGATCAGCCAGGCTTAACCCCCAGAGGCTTAAATTACTCCATACGTCGTAGTTTCCTGGAAGAAATTGGCGGTTTTGATCTTCATCTAGGACGAGTTGGCAAAAACCTCTTATCCAATGAAGAATTGCAAATGACAGAATTTGCCTTGCAACGGGGTTGGCAAGTTGCTTATCTTCCTGAGGCTTTAGTGGCTCACAATGTATCACCAGAAAGACTACAACGCTCTTGGTTTTTAAATCGAGGCTGGTGGCAAGGTATTAGTGAATGTTATCGGGAACAACTCACTGGTAAATCTGGTATTGGTCAGTTGCAACGAGGTAGCGAACGGTTTTTCCGTGGCTTATATAAAGCATTTCAATACCTAAGTGATCCAGCAGAAAGCTTTGACAATCTAGTGTATGCATACGGTCAGATTGGTTACTTAAATGCTGCTATTCAAGGGCTTCTATCAATATCAAATCAAAAATAGTCATAAATTATATGTCATCTAAAATTCCAGTTTCCGTATTGATTCCGGCAAAAAATGAACAATCTAATTTACCCGCCTGCCTCACTAGCCTTCAGAGAGCAGATGAAGTCTTTGTTGTAGATTCACAAAGTACAGACAATAGCATAGAAATTGCTAAAAGCTACGGTGCAAATGTCGTACAATTTAACTTCAATGGCAAATGGCCAAAAAAGAAAAATTGGTCTTTAGATAACCTTCCTTTCCGCAACAAATGGGTGTTAATTGTTGATTGTGATGAGCGGATTACCCCCGAACTGTGGGAAGAGATTGCCGAAGTAATTCAAAATAATGAATATGAAGGTTATTACCTCAACCGCCGTGTATTTTTCTTAAAAAAATGGATTCGTCACGGTGGCAAATATCCCGATTGGAATTTGCGTTTATTTCAACATCAAAATGGTCGCTACGAAAACCTGAGTACAGAAGATATTCCTAACACTGGTGATAATGAAGTTCACGAACACGTCATTTTGCAGGGAAAAGTTGGATATCTGAAAAACGATATGCTGCACGAAGACTTCCGCGACCTTTATCACTGGTTAGAACGACACAACCGCTATTCTAATTGGGAAGCTCGTGTTTATTTCAACCTGCTCACAAATAAAGATGATAGTGGTACTATTGGCGCAGACTTATTTGGTGATGCGGTACAACGCAAGCGCTTTTTAAAGAAAGTGTGGGTACGTTTGCCATTTAAACCATTTTTAAGATTCATCTTATTCTACATTATTCAGCGCGGTTTTTTAGATGGCAGAGCCGGATATGTCTATGCACGTCTTTTGAGTCAATATGAATATCAAATCGGCGCTAAATTGTATGAATTACGCAATTGTGGTGGCAAGTTAAATACCGCAACTACTGCTAAGTCTGCGACACCATCTTTAACTCCAGAAATCGGGCAAACAGCAACAAATTAATTCCAATTGCCAATGAATATTCAATATTGACTCATGATTAATTCAAAGTTGAATATGAATGCTCAACTGCCATTAGTTGATGCAGAACCTTTTGTAGATTTACGCAAATATGATCAGTCTTGGTTTGAGCGGGGGCGTCCGAGTTGGTATATTTTATTATGGTGGTTTGTACAAGCGATCGCTTTTCCCCTCACTCCTCAACCATTAAATCACCTCCGTTGCGCCTTGCTGCGGCTATTTGGCGCTCATATTGGCAAAGGGGTATTCATTCGACCCACAGCCCGCTTTACCTACCCCTGGAAAGTCACAATTGGCGATTACAGCTGGATTGGAGATGACGTAGTTTTATACAGTCTAGACGAGATTCATATCGGGCAACACTGCGTAATTTCCCATAAAAGTTACCTGTGTACTGGTAGTCATGATATCCACGACCCTGCTTTTGGTTTGAAAACTGCAAGTATCACTATTGGCAATGGAGTATGGGTAGCAGCAGATTGTTTTATCGGGCCAGGAGTACAAATCGGTGCTAATGCTGTAATTGGCGCTCGTAGTAGCGTGTTTACACATATGCCTCCAGCACAAGTTTGCTTGGGAAGCCCTTGCAGTCCTCGCTATCCCAGGTAGTACCCAGTCCTAAAAGTTTTGAGCAGTTCGTAGTCAGCACTAGAGTGCTGACTACGAACTTGATTACTTGAGATATAGGACTCATATTTGATTTTTGAACAAATCTAAGTATCTGTAGGGTGGGCATTGCCCACCCTACGCATTGTTCAAAAATCAAAACGGACTGCTATATTTCCGAAGATGCAATTGAAGGTGGGGTTTTCCTGCCTTCAATTGTATTTAACTGTTAACTGTTAACTGTTAACTGATTTAATCTACCGAGACAGATAGGGGTCAACACTACTGATTTCAAACTCACACGCTCTTGAAACCACTTCAGCGGGCAATTTATCAAAGCTAACTAATGGTAAATAAGAGGGGTTTTTGGTCAGTTCTTTTGCTAATAAAAACCCAGCAATAGTCCAAGTTTGATATTTTCTGGCTTGTTTACCAATTAGTCGCCCCTTCTTACCGTCATAATATTCTGGCCATTCATCTTCTCTCAAACGTGTTTCTGCAAGTTCAATAGCTTTTTTAACCAGTGCTGTTTTGTTGGTTTTTACACCTGCTGCAGCCAACATCCACATCAAAACTGGCCAACTACCCGCATTGTGATATGACCAAGGTATATTTTTAGGGTCACATCCAGTAACAATTTTATACTCTTCATTTTCCAAAGCTGGGAAACAGATTTTCATAGGCATATCTCCCACCAAATCGTCCCATCTATCCTCAATGAGAGTCATAATCGCTTGTGACTGTTCTTCAGTAGCAAGGTCGGAAATAATAGCCATTAAGTTACCAAGAGAAAAGAAGCGAGTATCTAGCTGTGATGGGCCAACATTACCTGCAAAATAACCGCCCTTTCTCGGTAGCCATTTATCTAATTCATAATAAGGCAGCGAATCTACATATATATTGAAGAGATTGACTGCTGTCTTACCATACTCCTCACTCTTAAAACGATAAATGGCATTTAGCCGATTAATATCTATCCAATAATGCTGGCGAATATGAGCGCATAAAAGTGGCAACCGATTATCAATTGCGGCCACAACATCTTGATTTCCTTGACAAATTAATAGCTCACGGGATGCACGCAATGCTGCATAAAATAAAACCTGAAGCTCCAGAGGATGACCATATATACCCATACGACGGTCAATCATACAAGCACCATCTGGAACCAGCAAGGTTGGGTACATGTCAAAACGATTCGCCAAGCAGATTTCCATAATCAATCTGATGCCGTTTTGGAATTCAGGTTGATAGACCAGAGAAAAATCTTCTGTAGCTATGACATATGCACGCAACAAAATAATCCACCATAGACAAGAATCAACTGGTGTGACTCTGGCGATCGCATGTTCACCAAAATCAGCCTCTAAGTATTCTTGTCCATTTGATGATACCACTTTGAAGCTAGCTGGTATTAAACCTCGACCAGGTTTATAGGCATCCAATGCCCTTTCTTTAGGCTGTAACTTTAAGGTTTCTTCTAGAAAATTACGCACAATCTCTGTTTTGCCTTTGATCAAAAAAATTAGAGCAGATGAGATAAAATCTCTGACAAAACATTGGTCATAATTGAGTGCTTCTACAGATGCATCATAGGCAGCTACCGTGCCCACAGGACGACCTTGATAATAGAGAATTGACTTTTCTAGAGCCTGCCAAGCTTCTTCCTCTTCTATACTGTTAGATGTCACCACTTCATTTAGTTTCATCGTCAAAATAACTCCCTTATAATAGTGAATTTGCAGTAGATGCGCTCTCAATGATTATTGCTGCTATTCTCAGCATAACAAACACATTTTTTTGAATAGCTGGAAACAGCAAACTTTATTGGAAAAATAATAATCTACAATTATCTACTAAAACTTTTCTGTTATGCCGTTTAATCAATATCTAGTTTTTGGTTAATCCTTAATTATGCTTTTACTTAAGCAATAATTATGATTGACATAGTAGATATACTTTTAGATTGCTTGCGGCTACAGTTTTATAGCTGGAATATTGACTTCTGCAAATGAAGATATGTAGCCATTACTGTTTAATCTGGGTATTAATCTCAAAATATTAACTATACATCCTAACTAAATAGGATTTATTTTTTGGCACTACAGATTAATTTATTCCCCTACAACTTAATAATTTATAACTTTTTCTGAGAATATGCAATGTGAATACTTCTAAATTTTAAACTGTCAATACCACTTAAGATAGGTATATTCTACCTTAATTACCTTTAAACGGTGAACTTCATACAGTGAAGGATAAAAACCTAAATTAGCGATGAGTAATGAATTTATAGGCTTTTCGACCTGATCTACAAAGCAATAATCAGCAAGATGATTTTACGTAAAGTAACTTTTAAAACTATAGGAAAGGCTAAAGAATTTCACTGAAATAATCATAATCATATAAAAGTGAAATTAAGTAATTTTACCCAAATTAAAAGTATGCAGAGTGCGATAATATCCTTTGACAAGATGATTGACAATTGACTCAGAGTTGTTTGTCTGCTTTTAGCAAACACATCATATTGTCAAATTTTGGCAGAAAGTGACTGTAACTGAATACACAAATCTCTGCTTTTTTTGCACAAATCAGGTGCTATGGTGTGAGCGATCGCCTTCGGATTGTTCAGAGTCAATCATTAGCGACGGTATTTAGTGGGATTATGTTTCCTGCCAAAGTGCTGATAGTCAAGTATTTTTTTGATTCAATTGCTTGAGGAACTCTTGATAAGCCCGATTAACTGCTTGCATCGAGGCTTTGGAACTGGCATATAGCGGTTCTCATTCAAATGCGGTGCAACATCATATCGCGAGGTCTAGGGGCGCGGAAACCGTTATTGTTGCGAGCAAAAAGTACACACCACGAAAGCGGGGACTGCCCAAAAGATAAAAGGTCAATCAGGTATTTTTCAACCGCGTAATGTATAAAAGCAAACAAAAATTCGGCGTGAACGCTCAGTCGAACGCTGCTTGCACTACAAAATAAATCTGCTAAATCGCGATGCACCCTGCATTGCTTTTTAATAGACAATAATTGCCCACATACTCACACCTAAAGCAACAGACGCTAGGTGTTGCCATAGCATCACAGTAAATGTTTGTCGGGCGATTTTTTGCGTCAACACTATTGTGAGAATTAAGGAAGAAATCAGGGTAAAACCTTGTAAAAAAGCAATGACGGCTGGATGAGCTACTAATATCGGTAAATGGTCATTATGCAGACCAAAAGTAGCAAAAGTCACGGGTAAAATTCGCCCTCCTTCTCCCAACCCTAAACGCAAATAATGAGCCAATGTGCCTCCTAGCACTAATGGTAGGTAGCCATAGGCAAGTTCTACAAATGATTTAGGCTTACGGCGAAAATTCAACAGTTGCATCAAGCCATGTGCAGCAAAGGGAATAGTCGCGGGGAGAGTCACAACCAATAACGACAATCCCAAGTGTTGCCAAAACTGGCTTAAATCGAATTGCAATCCCAACAGAGATTGTAGTTCTGGTAAGCGATGCAGGTAAATACCACCCAAAAGTAAAAACAACAATGCGACTTCATAGCTGCGGGGTACGTGAGTTGTCCACAGTTCAATTCCAGGGGGACGCAAGTTAAACTCAACGGAACGATGGGGACAGGCTTTGAGACAAGTCATGCACAGCACGCAATCACGGTTATCTTCCAACTGCGCTGGGTGAGAATAGACAGGACAGCCGTTGGTTTCCATTCCTTCGCCCTTTTGCGGTCCGCCTTTGTAGCATTGATAAGTGGTGCAGGTGGCGGAACATATGCCCTGTTGGGCGCGGAGTTCGGTCATTGAGAGTTTGGCAAATAATCCATTCATCCCGCCAATGGGACAGAGATAGCGACACCAAAATCGCCGCTCAAATAAAGCTGAGAAAATCATTGCCCCAGCGGTGATTAATAGCAATAAACAAGCGCTAAGATAGGCTGTATTTTCTAAATGCCAGAGTTCTTCCCACAAGAAAATCAGGGTAAATAGCCCAAAGATAAACCATCCGCCCCATTTTTCGGCTTTCTCTCTAGGCCAGCGTTTGAGTTGGCGAGGAAATAACCACAAAGATAGCTTTTGGGTAATTTCTCCATAAATCATGAAGGGACAAACGGCACACCAGACACGACCTAAAAAGGGAAAGAGAAAGAGGAAGAAAGGCCACCAACCAGCCCAAAATAGAGTTAAAACGAAATTGCGATCGCGTGTTTGCGGCCCAATAAATAACACCCCCACGATGAAGGCAAACGCCGCTGCAGTAAAGCCATAGTTAATGCGATCGGGCCACCAAGAACTCCGCAAAAATCGCCGCAAGTCCGGATAGAGATTCAACAGATTGACGCGGAATTGTTTTTTCTTCGCTTCGGCTGACCAGAAAATTTCTTCTGTGAGTTCACTGGTGTTTCCGGCTTGGGCGATCGCTCTTTCTACTAAATTTTTTAATTCCTTCAAATTGCCAGGAAAATCATAAGACTGTAAGCGCCGCAGTGCTTCTGGCGTAATGTACGGTTTGGGAATACCCCTCGCCCGGACGTAAAGGCTGGTGTAATATTCTACCTGGGCTTTGATATCCGCTTTTCGCACCCGCAGCGGCGGCACTTTAATAATATGACCAATGCAGCGTTCAATGGTCGATTGAGTTTTTTCCGCAACAAGTAAAATGCGGGCTTTACTGATATGGGGTGTAGCAGGTGGCTCTCCGGAACGAGTAACTGGCGTATATTCACCTGTTTGTAGCCACTTGGCTACAGACGGTACTAGCTCTGTTGGTAACTCTTGAATGTTGTTGAGAATTAAAGAGCCTTCCCCCAACCATTCCAACAGTCCTGGTTTACCCCCAGCACGACCAAATAAATCTGCACCGCTAGTTTGGAGAATACCACAATTGATTTTAATGATCGGTTCTCGTCGCTTTGGTGAACCAAAATGAATCAAGGCGGCTATATTGTCTTTTTCTAATCCTGGTTCCCCGAAAATTTCTACTGACTCACGGTCAGCCGAGGCTTCTCTAATTTGCTCACGCAGACGCATTGCATAGCGGCTTGTACCGACAATTCCCCGTTGCGCTTTGGTAACTAAATATGGTCGCAAGGCTACAGAACGTTCTTGTTCGTAGCTTAAAGCAGATGTCATCTGTGCCAATTCTTGAGCTAATTGGCGAGAAAAAGCGCGAGTAATTTCCGGGTATTCGGTGACTAATGAGCGGAATTTAGCCGCAGGTACAACCCACACATGACATTCTGTCAAGGTCGTAATTGTGAGTGGGGTTAACTCATCTAATAGCAATTCCTGGAGGTTAATAACTGCTCCCGAAAGGAACCCACAAGCTAAGGCTGGGTTGGTTTGATTGGTCGTACTGCTTTCAATTTGACCATCTATGAGAATGTAAAGTGCTTCTGGATGGGTGCTTTCGCTAACTAAGTTGGTGTCCTCTGGGATAACTTGTTCTTCTAAAACTTGGGCGATCGCATCTAATACCTCCGCTGAGAGAATTCCTAAAGTTGTGCGTTCTTGTAGCCATATCACTTTGTCTGGAGATGTCATGATAGTTTCTCCGTTTAGGCCGCTGTATAAAAGGAATTATCCCTGAAAGGCATAACAAAATATCTACGGATTGGGGATTGGGGAAGAAATAACTTAATGACCCTTGACTCCCTATTGCCTCTTGCCTTCTTTTAATGACTGTTATCAGTAAATTTTATAGGTCAGATAAGTTTTTCTCTATCTTCATATTTAGCAATGTGAACTTTTACTTTTAGTAGCAAACTGCAACTTTATGTAAATTTAGTAGCATATGTAACAAAAATTTATTTAGTTGAAACTTAGTATACTTAGTTACATTAAGTCAAAGTCACATCTTTAATTGTGAAGAAATAGTGTGTTTGTAAAGTTAAGTTTTTAACTTAGCTCTACACGGTTAAACCTTATATGGGATAAGGCTTTATCAGCAAATAAACTAAATAAACATCCGACTTGTAAAAAATCAAAATTAATAACACACCACTGAATTTTTACCATAATTACAGTCAGTAACTCATGGCTTTATGTACTCTTCAGATTGTACCTGCATCAAAAATATTGTTCAATAGAAGTAGTCTTATGCAAAGTATGAGATATCAATAATAGACATCTATGTATAAAGAATTTAAATATAATTACGGAATCAAAAGATGTATTCCTTGTAGTAGATAGATAAAAAATATTTGTCATATTAAATTAAAATGAAGATTAATCAAGGTTCCTAAATCTTTCCGGTAAAAGTGCTAGGCGCAAACTAAGAACCGCTTGAGACGTTTTTACAATCAGCAACAAACAAACTATGAACGCTACCACTGAAAAACGCATCGCTTTAATTTCAGTTCACGGAGACCCGGCGATTGAAATTGGGAAGGAAGAAGCTGGAGGGCAAAATGTTTATGTCCGTCAAGTGGGTGAAGCACTAGCGCAGCTAGGATGGCAAGTTGATATGTTTACCCGTCAAGTAAGTGCAGAGCAAGACACGATTGTTCAGCATAGCCAAAATTGTCGAACCATTCGTTTCAAAGCTGGTCCTCTTGAGTTTGTGCCGCGAGACAGTCTTTTTAGCTATCTGCCAGAATTTGTGGAGAATCTGCTCAAATTCCAAAAAGAAACCGGCACTCGATATCCATTAGTGCATACTAATTATTGGCTCTCCAGCTGGGTAGGGATGCAGTTGAAGACCATTCAAAGGAGCAAACAAGTCCATACTTATCACTCTTTAGGTGCGGTCAAGTACAACACGATAGAGAATATTCCCCTAATTGCCAGTCAGCGATTAGCCGTAGAAAAAGAAGTGTTGGAAACAGCAGAAAGAATCGTCGCCACGAGTCCGCAGGAGCAGCAACATATGCGATCGCTCGTTTCCACTAAAGGCAATATTGACATCATTCCCTGTGGTACAGATATTCAGCGGTTTGGTTCAGTTGAGAGAGCAGCCGCCAGAACCGAGTTAGGAATTAATCCAGAAGACAAAGTTGTCTTGTATGTGGGACGTTTCGACCCGCGCAAAGGTATAGAAACCATTGTCCGCGCCTTGCGACAGTCTAAGTTGTATGGGTCGAAAAATCTCAAGCTGATTATTGGTGGTGGTAGTACTCCCGGAAATAGCGATGGTGATGAACGCGATCGCATTGAGGGCATTATCAACGAATTGGGTTTGAGCGACTTTACCACCTTACCCGGTCGTCTGAGTCAAGAAATTCTGCCAACATATTACGCTGCGGCTGATGTTTGCGTCGTTCCCAGCCACTACGAACCCTTTGGACTCGTGGCCATTGAAGCTATGGCCAGCGGCACACCAGTTGTTGCTAGTGATGTCGGCGGACTTCAGTTTACTGTAGTTTCCGAAGAAACTGGTTTGTTAGCACCACCGCAAGATGCAACAGCCTTTGCAGAAGCTATCGACCGAATTTTGTTAAATCCAGAATGGCGCGACCAATTGGGTCAAGCAGGCAGAAAACGGGTCATTGAAAAGTTTAGTTGGGATGGTGTAGCTCATCAACTTGATGGACTTTACACCCAGATTTTGCAACAAGCAGCTAAACAACCAGCGTTGCTCGCCAAATAATATCGTGTTTGGTGCAGGCTTATCATTAAGACTGCAAAGGGGCAGGGGGCAGGGAGCAGGGGAAGATGAGGGAGAAATACTTATTCCCTATTCCTCATTCCCCCTGCCCCATTCCCTTGTGATAGCGCAGCGTCTTGTAGAGAGGCACGAGCGTCTGCCCTGCGATGCCCTGAGCTTGTCGAAGGGAGCGGTCGTTGGGTGGGTGGAGTTTTCATGTCATATCAGTCTCAATCAGACACGATAGCATATACTGAGCATCGACCTTTGAACGAACGCGAGTTTCCATGCAACCAGTTGACTTCACCACCCTTACAGCTACTTGTAGCGAATTACGTGCTAACTGGCTGCCCTCGCGGACAGAACAGGTTTATCAGCGCGATCGCTACACCATTGCCATAGCATTACGCACCCTAAAAAAGCGGGATTGGCTACAGATTTCTTGGCATCCCCAAGCCGCACATATTTGCATCGGTGATCCGCCACCGCGATCGCCAGATACCTTCACCTTTAGCCAACAACTAATACACCAATTGGGTGGTTTGGCACTGGTGGAAATTGCCGCGATCGCCCCTTGGGAACGTGTTATTGATTTACAATTTGCCCGTCGTCCCGGCGAAAGTCCCCTATATCACGTTTACGCGGAAATCATGGGCAAATACAGCAACGTTATCCTCACCGATGCCAACAATATAATTATCACCGCTGCCCATCAAGTCAGTCAGCAACAATCCAGCGTCCGTCCCATCCAAACCGGACAACCTTATGAAACACCACCCAAGCTGACTGGCCCTGTTCCTAGTTTGAGCGAATCCCTAGAACGTTGGCAAGAACGAGTTAGTTTAGTACCCGGAGTCATCAAGCGTCAGTTACTCAAAAATTACAGCGGCTTGAGTGCCGCATTGGTAGATTCAATGGTGTATGCAGCCAATTTACCACCAGAAACTACCACCGATAACCTCACTCACCAGGATTGGAAACGGCTATTTGAGAGGTGGCGAGAATGGCTAGAAGCTTTGGAGTTGAAAAAGTTTCATCCTGGTTGGACTGAGTCTGGTTATACTGTCATGGGTTGGGGTGCAACAACAAGCGCAGCAGACATCCAAGAATTAATCAACCGCTATTATACCGACCAAATCAATGCACAGTTATTTTCCCAACTGCGACATCAGTTAAGCCAGAAGCTCAATAATATTCTCGTTAAGTTGCGGAACAAGGGTAAAACCTTTGAGGAACGCTTACAGCAATCAGATCGAGCTGATGATTATCGGCAAACAGCAGATTTATTGATGGCTAACCTGCACAACTGGCAACCAGGGATGAAAGAAATTATCCTCCCTGACTTTGATGATGGCAAGCCAACAGCGATCGCCCTCCAGCCCGATAAAAATGCTGTGCAAAACGCTCAAGGTCTTTATAAACAACACCGAAAACTGAAACGCGCTCGTGCCGCTGTAGAACCGCTACTATTTGATGTGAATGCCGAAATTGATTATTTAGAGCAAGTAGAATTAGCGATATCTCAGATAGACAAATATCAAACAGCAGAAGATTTACAAGCCCTAGAAGAAATTCGCGAAGAACTAATTGGGCAAAAATATCTAGAAGATCCAGAATACCGCAACCGTAGTTTAAATGAAAACGCCAACACCAACTTTTACCGTTACCGCACCCCCAGCGGCTTTGAAGTATTAATCGGTCGCAACAATCGCCAGAACGACCAACTTACTTTCCGCGTCGCCGGAGATTATGACCTGTGGTTCCATGCTCAAGAAATTCCCGGGAGCCATGTATTACTGCGTTTAGAACCAGGTGCTGTTCCAGAAGAGGCTGATTTGCAATTTACTGCTAATCTTGCTACCTACTACAGTCGCGCTCGTCAGAGCGACCAAGTACCAGTCGTTTATACTCAGCCAAAGCACGTCTACAAACCCAGAGGAGCCAAACCAGGAATTGCCATTTACAAGCAAGAGCGCATCATTTGGGGACAACCACAGGCAATAGGCAATAGGTAACAGTCAACAGGCAACCGTCATTCTCCCTCATCCCCCCAGTCCCCAGTTCCCAGTCCCCAGTCCCCAGTCCCCTAACTTCTCTTCCCTGCGATATTTGGAATTCTTCTGAAAGATAGAGGCTAATTAACTTTGGCAGGATCTTTTTTTGGTAAATCTTTACAAAAAAACTGTGTTGGCTGTTACAATATTGTTAAGAAAAATTGCCCGCCACATTTTGGGAACGAGCAATTTGGCTTTAACTCTAATTGAGAAGACAACGCGAAAAATATTTTGATACCAGCTGTGGGAAGCTGGTTTTTTTTTAGTTTTAGAGTTGAAGAAGTTTTTCTTAACTGACTTGATACGGGCTTTACTGATACTTCCTCTTTTAAAACCCTTTCTATGGCTAATACTTAGTCAGGGTATTACTAAGAGTGATAACACTGATAAAAAACACTAAATTTAGTTGTTCTACTTCAGTATTTTCCACATAATTATGACTAAATTTTAGGATCATGTCAAGAAAAAAAGACGCAAAGTGTATTTGAGTCTTCTTTTCTGGAAATATAAAAAATTAGAAACTAAATGTTGTTCTCAGGGCACCAATGACAACAGAATCGTTGCTACTATTATGGTCTGGTGCTGTCAACCAGATAATTCCTGGGGTAATGGTGATGTTATCACTCACCTTATACTGATAAAACGCTTCCACGTGATAGGAAGTATCTTTATCTTTGGAGATTTCACTGATACTGGAACTTGTAACTTTAGGTTCCATCCCTACAATAATGCCAGCCAAGTTACCTTTTTTACCAAGGTCAGGAAATCCCAACGTAATGGCATAGTTCCAGATATCAACATCTCCACGGCTAATCAGCCCTTCGGCTGTGGATAAGTTAGTAGCATTGGTGTAGCCAACCCAACCACCTAAGACAAATTTACTACTGAGGGCGAAGGATGCTTGTAAACCGTAGGAATTACTGGAAAAAGGTACGGATGCAGGTTCTTCACTACCTGTTAAATTTTGCACGACTCCACCAAGAAATGTGCGGGGGTTAGCGGCGTTGCTACCTGTACCGAGTTCTTGATTATAAGCATTAATGTAGGTCAAGCCAACGGTGAAGCGATCGCTTGGTTTAATAGTTAGTTGCGCTAGCGCACCATATCCACCATTGAACAAACCGTTATTAGCCGACGGATCGTTAGCTGAATTGGCCAAATAACCTAAACTGAGTGCGAATTTATCACCAAACTCGTGGGTGATTCCCAACCCCGCGCCATCCATCTGATAATAAATTGGGTTGCGGGTGCCAAAAGTGGACAAAGCACCAGAACTACCGTCACCATCAAAAATATTGACTGTATCAGTAATATCGTCTGCTGCACCTGCATTAGCGATCGCAATTACCTGTGTTTTTTCACCCAGCGGAAATTGGTAATATAATGCATCAATCGTGGCATTAGTAGTACCATCTTCACCTGCAAAGGACAAACTACCTTCCGGTGTGCCAATGTTGGGGCCAAGAATATTATTAGTCTGGATTCTGGTAAAGAGTGTATCTTTTCCGGTGAAGCTGGTTACAAATTCAATCCGTGCCCTTGCCCCAAGAGTTGTATTCTTATCTGTAATTTCTGCGTCGTTGACTCTGTCACCCGACAAAACATCACTGACTACTGCAACAACTTCCCCTTGCAATTTGGTTGTGGTGGAAAATTGATTTGCTTCTAACTCAGCAGTTTTAGCTTCTAGCGCATCTACACGTCCCCGTAATGTCGCCAGTTCTGCTGCAAAATTTTCTTGCAGCCTTTGCAGTGTGGCTAAATCTTCTTTTGTTACTAAATCATCTGTGGCGGTAGCAATTAGTTCGTTGACACGATCTAGACAAGCATTCAAACCAGCCGCAAACTCATAGCGTGTAAGTGCGCGATTCCCACGATAAGTGCTGTTTGGGTAGCCTGCAATACACCCATATCGCTCAACCAGCGACTGTAAAGCTTGGAATGCCCAATCTGTGGTTTGCACATCTGAAAGTTGAGATACTGAGGTAACTTGAGCCATTACCCTCTCTTGAGTAAAATTATCAACTTTTTTTGCTGGGCTAGTTACAGTTAGTGGTTCACTTATTTCCAAAGATGTTGGTGTTTCTCCTGCAACTGCAGTACCAGCGAAATATATCATGACACCACAAAGTGCTGGACTAAGCAACAGAGATGTCCATAAGTTTTGCATTTTTTTCCTCACACTAACAGACAGTAAGTACCCACACCGCGCTGAAGTTACAGCCGATTTTATTAAAAAGTATTCTCAATATATTATCAGGATTCAGCATTTTGTTTTCACAACAAGAGCTAAAAAATCGTCCTCTAGCGGGTCAGACTGAAACACAAATGTGACTATTCTCTGAGAAACATGGTTGTAATTGCCTACACATTGCGTGAGAATGAGAATTATTATAATATTAAAGTTAACATCAGCGTCATTATCAATAAAAATTTTGACCAAGGTAGAGCAAAAATCTTTTCGGAGGAACACATACTGTGATTCGGACTTGTATAGAACTTAAAATAGGTAGACCAAGTAGCTGTATCCTGACCCTAATTGCTCTATTCACATTGTCAATTACTACTGGTTGTAGCGAATCAAATACGAATCAGGGAAAGACTGCTGCACCTTCACCACAAATACAAGAGGCCGCATCCACAGCGTCACAACAATTGCCAAAAACCAAGATAGTGACGACATTTTTACCAATCTATTGGTTTACAAAAGCAGTGGCTGGAGATGCAGCCAATGTAGAAATTTTAGTGCCTCCGGGTACAGAGGTACATGAGTATCAGGCTAAACCAGAAAATGTGAAAGCGATCGCTACTGCAAATGTGTTAGTAAAAAATGGTTTGGGTTTAGAGGAATTTCTCGAAGCAACTGTCAAAAATGCCCAAAATCCGAAATTAACTGAAATTGACGCTAGTAAAGGGATTAAAGCCTTAGAAGCAATTTCACCCGTTGTGAAAACAGCAAAAGCAGAAAAAGATCACAATCATGAAGCTGCTAATCCTCATGTTTGGCTAGATCCAGTTTTAGCAAAACAACAGGTAACAAACATTCGGGATGGATTAATTACGGCTGATCCTCAGAACAAAGTTACTTATGAGAAAAATGCAGCGGCTTATATTCAGGAATTAGAAAATTTAAACAACGAATTTCAGCAGACTTTACAGAAAACTCCTAACTGCACCTTTGTCACTTTCCATGATGCATTTCCTTACATAGCTAAACGCTATAATCTCAAGCAAGTTGCTGTAGTAGAAATTCCCGAAGATCAACTTTCTCCTACGGATGTGCAAAATGCAGTCAATGCAGTGAAAAAATATAAAGTTAAAGCTCTATTTAGCGAACCAGGAGTAGATAATAAATTGCTGAAAAGTCTCTCTAAAGATTTAAATTTAAGTTTAAATACTCTAGATTCTTTGGAAACAGGCAAGACAGATCCACAGCATTATTTCCACGCAATGAAAGCCAATTTACAAACTCTGGAAACAGCGTGTAAATAATTGTTCACGGTTGACGGTTAGCAAATGACCAATGACTAATGACATCACCAATTCTAAAAGTAGACAAATTAACTGTATACCAAGGTAATTATCTAGCCCTTCGGGATGTTTCTTTTGAATTATTACCAGGGACAGATACCGCCATAGTTGGACCAAATGGTGCTGGCAAGAGTACTTTGGTAAAAGCAATTTTAGATTTAATTCCGCGAAGTACAGGCACTATTGAAATATTCGGTCGGCCAATGACGCGATTGGGGCATTTACACCAGTTATTGGCTTACATGCCGCAACATTTTATTTTTGACCGCAGCTTTCCTATTTCTGTCAGTGAATTAGTGGGATTAGGATGGGTAAAGACTCCCCAGAAATCTCAACAAAAAAGTTTGTTCTTGAAAAAACTGTGGCGACCAGACAAGCAGAAATCAGTAGCAATAGTAGAGTCTTTAAGGCGAACCGATGCTTATCATCTACGTCATCAAACTATTGGTACTCTCAGTGGTGGTCAACTTAAGCGGGTATTATTGGCTTACTGTTTGGTAATGCCTCGGAAACTTTTGATACTAGATGAAGCTTTTGCTGGGGTGGATGTACAAGGTACAGCAGATTTTTATGCTTTGCTAAATGAATTAAAGCAGCAGGAAGGTTGGACAATATTACAAGTCTCTCATGATATTGATATGGTCAGCCGCCATTGCGATCGCGTCCTTTGTCTCAACCAAACGGTCGTCTGTACTGGTAAGCCAGAAATTGCCCTTTCACCACAAAACCTATTAGCAACCTATGGCCCAAGCTTCAGTCGATATCAACATCAACACTGAAGAATTTGTCAAGAGTCAAGAGTCAAGAGTTATTCCCCCACTTCCCCAGTCCCCAGTCCCCAGTCCCCAGTTCCTAGTCCCCAGTCCCCAGTCCCCAGTCCCCAGTCCCCAGTCCCCAGTCCCCAGTCCCCAGTCCGCTATGTATAATTGCTTAATAAATTGGCTAGCGGTCACTAATAGTAGTGATTTGATCAGCTTACTACAATTTCCTTTTATGCAGCGGGCGATCGCAGGTGCTGTGTTGATGGGAATCCTTGGTGGCATGTTAGGGAGTTTTGTCACCTTGCGTCAGCTATCTTTTTTCAGCCATGCGGTTGGTCATGCAGCCTTAGTCGGCGTGGCGTTAGGCGTACTGCTACAGATAAATCCGACTTGGATGCTGTTGCCATTTACCTTAATTTTTGGCGTGATTGTTCTCTACTTTATCGATAAAACCGATTTAGCTAGTGATAGCGTCCTCAGTATAGTCCTCTCAGGCGCATTAGCGATCGGTATAATTCTTACTAGCCTCATTCAAGGATATCGCGGTAACTTGATGGGAGTGCTTTTCGGGGATATTCTCGCAATTGATGCCACAGATTTGATGTTGACGCTGCTTGTGCTAATGGGAGGCAGTATATTCTTGTTATCATCCCTGCGACAACAAATTTTGTTGACTTTAAATGTGGATGTGGCACAGGTTCAAGGTATTCCCGTCCAATTGTATCGCTATGGATTTGTAGTGTTGCTGTCTCTAGCCGTTGCCGTGGCAATTAAAGCTGTAGGCGTTTTGCTAGTAAATGCCTTTTTGGTAATTCCCGCCTCCACTGCCAAACTTATGAGTCAAAACTTTACCCGCTTTTTAGTCATGTCAGTGATCATCGGTTCTATCAGCAGCGTTGTAGGGATGATGGTTTCGGGTATCTTCAACCTAGCTTCTGGCCCTAGTATCGTTCTAGTCCAATTTTTGGTATTCGTAGTTGTTTTGATCGGAGTCAAGTTGACAGCCAAGGTAGCATAAACTTTTTTGCTTCAAGCACTTGCAAAATCTTTGTTTGTTTGCTATGTTTATTAATCGTGGCCTGCAGGCAAAAACGCAAGCAAATATCCCCGCCGGGATAGCTCAGTTGGTAGAGCAGAGGACTGAAAATCCTCGTGTCACCGGTTCAAGTCCGGTTCCTGGCATAGTTTACAGCACAATATCAAGGGGTCTTGACTAAAACTCATAAATTTTGTTTAGGCAAGGTTTAGGGTAAACGCCAACTCAGTGTGACTCGCACTCCTCAGATCCCCGACTTCTTGAAGAAGTCGGGGATCTAGTCTCCCAGATGACACGATGATTTTAGGCGATCGCTCTATTTTATTCACAAGTGAGCAATAAGTAAATCACGAGTCATTTCAATACAAGTAAGTCGGTGCAATAAAAGCAAACTGCGTGAAGAAAAGTAAATAAGGCTCAAACCCTTCTAACTATTGCCTATTGCCTTATCCCAGCGACAATTCTTGACGCCGAGTTACTTAAGAATGACTATTAAATAATTCCACCAAGGATTGCAAGTTAGCTGTGAATAATGCTTCTAAGTCTAAGTTATTAATATTACCTGCGGTGACAAGTAATAACTTGTAAGGCTCTTTAATTGTCAAAATTAGAATCTTGGGTAATTACTATACGATTATCCCGTATTGAAACAGCATTTATTTCTGTATCTGATGTAGCATTTTTCTTAAGTAAATCTTTTGTATGGATTGTATCGTATACCCGCAGATTCTAAGAATCGAGCCAGTCTAACAGGCAATTGAGCATCGACAAGAAATTTCATGAAGCAATTTTATATATACTTTTAACTTGGCTCAAGCGAACGGCAAATTGGAGAGATGCGAGAATATCTTCCCGTTCTAAATCGTCATAATCTGCTAAAATTTCATCAATTGTCATGCCAGAGCTAAGTAATTCGAGTATCAATTCAACAGGATAACGAAGTCCCCTAATACAAGGCTTGCCGTGGCAAATGTCAGGATTATAGGTAAGCGTTGTAAAAGGTTGCTGCTCATCTTGATTGTTTTTTATAGAGCATACATTTATATAGTCTAGTTTATATCTCCAACTTCGTAAAAGTTCTCCGGGATATAGGGAATGTGATACCTATGGGGGTAAACTAGGCACTTTTCAATATATGGATTTTCGTTTAAATCGCTAAAAATAGGGAAGCCAAGCCACAGATGTTTCTTGTTGTAGAAGATCACCCGGAGGTAGCCCAAAACAACTGTGATTTCTTGAGAAAATTCGACCCCTCTGCTATTTGTGCGATCGCCAACACTCCCCAAGAAGCACTACAACATCTATAAATAGAGACACCAAATTTAATTGTCCTCGATTTACAATTTGTTACACCCTCTGGCTCTCAGTCAGCTAAATCTGCTTTCCAACTATTAGAGTTAATTTTTGATGCTTATTCCTCTCTAGATATCCTCATCTATAGCAGTGAACCCAGTTGGCTGATCAAACTTGTTAAATCTATTAATCATCACGACAGCGGTTTTGTAGTTTTGATTTATGTTTTGGTACTCAGTTGACTAAGTTGAACGTTCTCTAATTATGAATTTCCCAAACACTTCAAACGCCCAGACTGATGAAGTCTGAGCGCTTGAATCATAGGTTGCAGAGTCAATTCTGCTAGTTATCGAAATTAAGCGGGCATCATTTGCATGGATCTGCAAGACTCTGCACACTTACGGCACGCTGCAGCACATGCCATCATTTTCGCATCATCGCGCATCATTTCACAAGCCATTGCACAGCGATCGCACATTTCTGCACAAAGCATACAAGTGCGTCCCATGAACTCAGAACCGCCCATCATCATGTTCATACACATCATGCACATTTCCGAGCAGTCGCGCATCATGCTCATCATGCTCATGTCCATATACTTACCACCTTTGCTCATGCAGTAAGTCATGGTTTCCATGCACATTTTGTGGCATTCCATGCAAGCGTTCATGGAAGTTTGCATTTCGGTAGTCATGGATTCGGTCATCATCATCATCATAGGAAATAACTCCTGATTTTTTGATGGTATGGAGGGTTATCCTTGCTAGGACTACTTATTACATTAGACCCAACCTTTTAATGAGTCAATAGGGTATTTTCCGGGAATTTATCAGCCAATTATCTCTATATGATTACCGAAAATTCATTTTAATTCCACATAACTTAGTGTATTTTTTTAGAAATTTCTTATAAACAGAGACTTGTAAACTCCCCCAACTAAGTGGGGTTTATGAAAACTCTAAGCTTTTCCAGTTTATATCAAGATTTTGACTTAATTATAAAAAAATATTAATGTCAATTTTTTTTGACAAGATATGGTTATATTAGGCATTTATGAAGTTCTATTAAATAGAAGCTAGGCATTTATAAACTTTTGTTCATCATGTCAAATATAAAGTATATCTTCCCTAGCTTCTAGCCCCTAATCTCTATTTAGACAGCGCATTTTCTAAATCAGCTTGTAAATCCAGGGAATGCTCAATACCTACCGAAAGTCTGATTAAATTATCCTTAATTCCTCGTTTTAATCGTTCCTTCTCTGGGAGAGAACCATGAGTCATCTTCGCTGGATAACAAAGCAGTGACTCAACACCTCCCAAACTCTCAGCTAACAAAAACAACTTGAGTCGAGAAATGAATCTTTCCACCTCAACAAAACCACCCTTTAATTCCAAACTAATCATCCCTCCAAAGCCAGACATTTGCTCTTTGGCAAGTTGATATTGCTCGTTACTAGATAAACCTGGATAATAAATGCGATCGACTTTGGGATGCTGGGCTAAAAACTCAGCTAACAATGAAGCATTTTTTTCATGTTCGCGCATTCTTACAGCGAGGGTTTTAATCCCGCGCAGCACTAACCAGCTATCAAAGGGACTAGGAATAGCCCCGATCGCATTCTGATAAAATTTCAGTTGAGAGTTGAGTTCTTCATTAGATGTAACAACCGCGCCACCAATAATATCGCTATGTCCTCCTAAATACTTCGTGGTGCTGTGAACAACAATATCAGCACCTAACTCTAATGGTCTTTGGAAATAAGGACTAGCAAATGTATTATCAACTACCAAAATAATGTTGTTTTTACGGGCGATTTTTGCTAGGGCTGCAATATCAATAATTTTTAACAAGGGGTTGGTAGGGGTTTCAATCCAAATCAACTTAGTATTGGGTTGAATTGCAGTTTCAAAGTCTCCAATGTGATCAATATCTACATAGCTAGTTGTTACACCCCAATTTTTCACCACCTTTTCTAATAACCGATAAGTCCCACCATACAAATCATCACCTGCAATGATATGATCACCAGTTTTCAGCAGGCTTAATACTGTAGTAGTCGCAGCTAATCCAGACGCAAAGGCTAAACCGAATTTCCCATTTTCAATTGCAGCTAAAGCCTCCTCTAAAGCTGTTCTAGTAGGGTTTCCTGTGCGTGAGTATTCATAACCTTTGTGTTGACCTATGGCTGATTGCTCATAAGTAGAAGTTAAATAAATTGGCACAATTACAGCACCTGTTTGGGGGTCTGGTGCTTGACCTTCATGAATTGCTCTGGTTTCAAATTCCATTGTTTCCTCTGAGTTCTTCCTGAGTTTGACTAATCCAATATCTAATTAAATCGGCTCTAGTAATTAATCCAATGGGTACATCATCCCGCTTAATAATAATTCCCGTTGTTCCTGATAATAGCACTCGATAAGCTTCAGAGATATCAACTTCTTCATCAAGAATTGGCAGCGGCTTACCCATAACTGCTAATACATTTTGGTTAGAAAAATTGATGCCATCATGGAGAAATTTCATTAACGAAGCTTCATTCAGACTACCTACCACCTGGTTATTATCAATCACAGGTAGCTGAGATATATTTAGTTGTTGTAGGAGAATTGTCGCTTGACTTAAAGTATCGCGGGGACTCACAGCAACTAGGGAGGGGAAATCTACTTTTTGTGAGAGAATCTCACCAATTTTAATAGATTTGGTTATTTTACCTTCCCAAAAACCATTTTCTTGCATCCAGATATCTGAATATATTTTATTGATGTAGTTTCTGCCTGTATCTGGTAACAGTACAACAATATATTTAGGTTGTGATAATCGAGATGCATATTTGAGGGCTGCGGCTACTGCTGTACCACATGAACCTCCGACTAATAATCCTTCTTCCCGTGCAAGACGACGAGCTAAATTAAATGATTCTTTATCGCTAACCCGAATCATTTCATCGACTAATTGCCGATTAAATGTTTTGGGAATAAAGTCTTCACCAATTCCTTCGACTTTGTAAGGTTTGGGACTATCTCCAGAAAGGATAGAACCTTCTGGATCTGCACCAACAATAATAATATTTGGGTTTTGCTCTTTGAGATATTTAGCAACTCCAGAAATTGTGCCACCAGTACCCATCGCAGCGACGAAAACTTCTACTTTGCCTCCGCTATCTGACCAGATTTCTGGGCCTGTGCTTAAGTAATGTGCTAAAGGATTGTTGGGGTTTTCAAATTGATTTGGTCTGTAAGCACCTGGGATTTCTTTGGCTAGTCTTTCGGCGACGCCATTATAACTTTCTGGTGAGTCGGGCGGTACGGATGTTGGTGTAACAACTACTTCTGCACCATAAGCTTTGAGGAGGTTAATTTTATCCTGGCTCATCTTATCGGGCATGACGAATATACACCGATATTTTTTAACGGCGGCGATTAGTGCTATGCCTACGCCAGTGTTTCCTGCTGTAGCTTCGATGATGGTGCCACCGGGTTGTAATAAACCTGCTTTTTCGGCAGATTCAATCATGGTGAGGGCTATTCTGTCTTTGGTACTTCCGCCGGGATTGAGATATTCAACTTTGGCGTAAATGGGTGATGGGATGTTGGCGGTAATTGTGTTTAATTTGACTAATGGGGTTTTGCCGATTGTTTGTAAGATGTTGTTGTGAGTTGCCATGATGGGTTTTTGTTGGTGGTGGGGAACGGGTGTGGCATTTTGGGTGTATTGGTTTTTGGCGTTGCAAAATGGAAAGATGAAAGAGTTTCACGCAGAGAAGAGAAGTTGAGATTAGGATGTGGGTTGGAGGTTTGGCTGGAGTTTGAGGAGTCTGTCGGCTGCTGTTTGTAGGGTTTCTGGTCTTTTGCTGAAGCAGAAGCGGATGAAGGTGTTGCCTTTTTCTGGTTGGCTGAAGAAGCTGGAACCGGGAACTACGGCTACGCCTATGTTTTTGATTAGGTGGTTGGTGAATTCGATGTCTGTTTTGTAGCCAAATTTGGAGATGTCTGCAAATACGTAGTAGGCTCCTTTGGGGAGGAAGTAGGGTATTTGTACTTGGTCTAGGATGTGTAAGATGCGATCGCGCTTTTCGTGATAGAGTTGGGCGAGTTCTTGGTAATAAGATGGTGGTAGTTGCATGGCGGCTACTCCGGCTCGTTGTAATGGTGCGGGTGCGCCGACGGTGAGAAAGTCGTGGACTTTGCGGATGGCGTTGGTTAGTTCGGGGTTGGCGAGGATGTAACCAACTCGCCAGCCGGTAACGCTATATGTTTTGGACAGTCCGTTGATGGTGATGGTGCGTTCTGCCATTCCAGGAAGGTTTGCTAGGGCTATATGTTGACTTCTGTCATAAAGTATGTGTTCGTAAATTTCGTCTGTGAAGGCTAGTACGTCCCATTTTTGGCAAAGTTCGGCAATGAGGGTGAGTTCTTCACGGGTGAAGACTTTGCCTGTGGGGTTGTGGGGAGTGTTGATGATGATGGCTTTGGTGTTGGCGCTGAAGGCTTGACGCAATTCGGTTTCGTCAAATGTCCAATCGGGGGGATGTAGGGTGACGTATCTGGGGGTGGCGCTGGCTAAGATGGCATCGGGGCCATAGTTTTCATAATATGGTTCAAAGATGATTACTTCGTCACCTGGATTGACTGTTGCTAGCATGACGGCAGCCATTGCTTCTGTGGAACCGCAGGTGACGGTGATTTGGGTTTCTGGGTTAATGTCTAAGCCTAAATACCAATGGACTTTTTTGGCGATCGCTTCTCGAAATGGGCGATCGCCCCAGGTAATGGCATACTGGTTAACATCTGTCTCAATCGCTTCATAGGCTGCCTGTTTTAATTCCGGCGGACAGGGAAAGTCGGGAAAGCCTTGGGCTAAATTCACTGCACCATGTTGCAGTGCTACCCGCGTCATTTCTCGAATCACGGACTCTGTGAATTGCTGTGCTTTTGCTGAGATTTTTTGGCGCTGAGTGTTTGTCACCTGTCTTCTTCCCTGCTGTATATTTCTGTTGTGTGGGAATTTTTCATTCCTGATAAAATCCATAATATCTGTGGATTTACCGTAGTATACTCAACTTTTATAATGGGGAATGGAGAACAGTCATCAGTTAACTGTTCACTAACAACCAACAAACACCATGAAATCTCTGCATCGTCCTGATCTTTATAGTTGGTCTAGTTTCAACCCGGCAAGAAATATTGATTTCAATGGGATTGCCTGGATTCGTCCAGATGGTAACATCCTGATTGATCCAGTAGCTCTATCAAATCACGATTGGAATCACCTGCAATCCCTCGGTGGTGTGGTTTGGATTGTGCTGACTAATTCCGATCATGTGAGATCAGCGAAAGAAATTGTTGATCAAACCTATGCGAAGATAGCTGGGCCAGCAGGAGAAAAAGAAAACTTCCCCATTCATTGCGATCGCTGGTTATCTGACAATGATGAGTTAGTACCTGGATTAAAAGCAATTGAACTCCAAGGTTCAAAAACTCCCGGTGAACTGGCGCTGTTGTTAGAAGAAACAACCTTGATTACCGGGGATTTAATCCGGGCGCACAAAGCAGGTAGTTTAACTGTGTTACCAGATGACAAATTGGTAAATCGAGAGGAAGCGGTGGCTTCAGTGCGGCGACTGGCGGAATTTACTCAAGTTGAAGCGGTGTTAGTGGGGGATGGTTGGCCAGTTTTTCGGGATGGAAGCGATCGCTTAAAGGAACTCGTAGCGACGTTGTGATTAGGGGATATTGTATAGTTTCCAGCGTATCTAAACAGATTTTTGGGGCGGAGGCTTTGGACGCTAAAATATTGGGAACAGATAGTTATGCTTCAAAGCTGATGAATATCAATATTGAGATACCTGATGACATACGTATTTATATTGAGGCACAAGTGATTACAGGTACTTACAACAGCATCGAGGAGTACTTTCTGGACTTGGTGCAGCAAGACAAAAAAAGTAAGGCACAAGCAAAGTTAGAAATGCTTTTGCTTGAAGGTATTAACTCGGAAGCTCAGGAAGTAACACCAGAATATTGGCAGAATTTGCATTCTGTTGAATCTTAAAGTGATGTTGTGATTAAGGAGAACTGGTTTTAGAAACTTCTGGACTGCGAATCATTAAGTATCCCTTATCACCTTGTTGAATAGCGATCAATGCAGGGCGATCGCTCGGTGTTGCATTTGCTGGTAAAGCTTTAAATAAATATATCCAGCCGCTACGCTCTAGGAGTAAGCGCCAAATTCTCAACTGATTGGGATTACTGGTGTCAGTATCTTCCGTACCTCGTAGGTCATTAAATAGACCTCTATCGCCAATGATTTTGTAGCCTTTCAACGTGGGATTAGTAAACACATCATCAAGTTTGCGCCCCACTGCAAACTTTTCTTCAGGCGAAATCAGAGCAATTACAGGTAAAGTGGAATTTTGCCCAGCATCACGCCGAGCATCAGCAATACCTTGGGACTGCGCTAACCAAAAAATCACAATTAAGACCCAGGAGACAATGACAATTTCATTGATTAAGGAGCGCAGAAAATCCACAAAGCGCAGTTGAGAAGAACTATATACAGCCAGAGAATTCAATAATTTAGCGCTTCTAGATTGTTTACGTTGGGTAGCGGGGATAATGCGATTTGAGAGTAAGTAGTTAAAAATCCTAACTACTATTTCGCTGACGATCGCAATTAACCATAATGTGATGTTGATAGCAACTGCAGTCAACAAAAATGCGATCGCAGTTTTGCCAATAGCCCAGACATCCCCAAAAAATATTTGCAGGGGAACCATGAGAAACGACTGTGTAGGTAAGTCTAGGTTAGAAACTTCTAGCTGAAAAAAGTAGAAATATGACCAGCGATAAATCCAGCCAGCAAAGAACAGCGCCGCACCGAATAAACCAATTACGCTGGTAAACTTGCCTAAAATATTTGGGTCTGGGGAAGGATTAGGGTTTGAGGTCACAGAAACACTCCAAGCAATAGTCTACGGTGTACACACAAGTTCTCGAATTACCCCACCCTAAACCCTCCCCTTATAAAGGCTACCGTGTACACACAAATCGGAGTTACTTTGAGATCCGGGTTCTACCCCCCTTAATCCCCCCTTGTCAAGGCTACGGTGTATACACAAGTGACTTATTTTGCTCAAAGCGCTCTCAGACCTAACCCCCAGCCCCTTCCCTACGAGGGAAGGGGAGCCAATCTTTAAAGCCCCTCTCCGCGTCGGAGAGGGGTTTGGGGAGAGGTCTGCCGACTTGTGTATACACGGTAGCCTTGTCAAGGGGGGAGACTGTTCCCTCACCTTTATAAGGCTACGGTGTACACACAAGTAGACCCAGAGCGAGTTTCCAGCCAAAAAAGGTGGATTCAAACTGCTTAAGCCCCCGAGTCAAAGTAGTAATTCCTGGAGGTTTTTGAGACTTGTAACCAGACCAACCACCAAGACGAGCAATAATCCAGGTAGCCCAAGGTAAGGAATGAGGAGGATAGGGATTTTGTTGACGTGGAGTGTGACCTTCTACAGTTGGTGCAAGAGTAGATAAACATTGCTGTTGCTCATCCGAAAAAGCTAGATTTGCAGACAACTCAGGATTATCCCGTCCCTGAATCATTTGTAAAATTCGCACAGCTACTGACAAAGCTAAAACACTCAGTCGCTTAATGGCAGCAATGGACTCAAGCTGAGTAGCTTCGAGATTTAAACCAGCAGTTTTGAGGATGGCAAATAGTTGTTCAATTCGCCATCTCCATGTGTACCATCTAATGATTTGTAGTGCTTGTTCCAAACAAACAACGTGGTGGGTGGTCAACAATCGCCAATGAATCGGTTCAGTACCCGCAGGTGGGTTGACTTCCACTGCTTCCACTGCGTAAAGTTTCACGCTAGGCGGATAATCTTTGGCACTCAATTTCTCTGGACGTTGAATTTTGACCATCGCACAGCGCACAATTAATAATGCTTCTCTTGTAGTTCTACCAATACGTGGATCTGCTGGAACGTCCACGGTGTAAGTGCCCTCGCTCGGCTGTTGGTTTAAATACGCATACAGCGATTGGGTCTTTCCTATGAGGCGACGGTCAATGCGCGCTCTGACCAACACGTGATTTTTGCGATTTGGTACGGTCGTAAATTCTTCATACATATCGCTTTCTCTATCGGCGATATGAGTCACCATTTTGGCATTACCAATACTTAAACATCTTTGGGTTTCATCGGCTGAACGCAGCCATTTGTATGATTCTTTTTCCTCTATCGGTAACTTTTTGTAATTTCGTTCATGCTTATCGGCATGGTCTATCTCTCGCGTCCACAGTTGTACTGTGCTTAATCCCAATGGAAATCCATTCTCTGCATCCAATACTAAAGTTGGATGAATATAAAACCCTACGTCTGTGTTGTTTCCGACTACACCTAGACCCTCTGCTTTCAACCTACCAACATGAGACTGCAAGTTAATTTCGCTACTATCACTGATGGCTAATATATGCTTGTCTTCTACCTGTGATACACAGTGGTCTGATAGGCTGCCGACTAATTCCCCTATTGTCACATTCTCATTCGACAAAAAGCGGTAGTACCCCACCTGTTCTGCTCTATTTCTACTTATTTGGCGAATGCTGACTGATTGATGTTTTTCCATTGCTTGGTACAATGCTGCCCCCTTTTTATCAACCTTGGGTCGCCAAAAGCAATTCCATCCCACTGTTGAGCGTGAATCATTATTGGATTTTCCACCACCTTTTACTCCCCACAACTCCTTCCCTTAGTAGTTTACTAGCACTTGTGTGTACACCGTAGCCTTTCCAAGGGGAGGGTTAGGGTGGGGTAATTCGATAACTAATTCGCAAATTTTCGCACTTGATACTCTGCTAGCTCCAGCAGCTCATAATTATCTCCGAATGCTTGAGCGAAATTTTTTTCTATAGCCTGTAAATCGGCTTGGGGTATGGCTTGCCACTGTTCCTTTGTTTCCCAACGAACTATAAAGATAACTTCTGTGGTGTTGTGGGGATTAATCCAGACTTCTTTACCCAGAAATCCTGGATACTTAGCTAGTGCTGTTGTCCAGATTTCCGCATCCTTTTGGATGTAATTCTCCCGCAGTTCGGGGGTGACTTTAAACCTGAGCAGTTCTATAACCAAACTCTACGCTCCGATGTGTTTGCGAATTTGCCAAAATAGAGTTGTAGGCTAGAATAACGACGCTTCTAGCATAGCCTGATTGCGTACAGGAGTAGTGGGCTGGTTTGAAATCAATAGGAGAAAGAAAATATGGATAATAACAATTGGATGCAGCAGTTATTAATGCTGGGTATTGGTACTACGTCTTTGGTAGCGGACAAACTGCGACAAGTCGGCGATGAATTGGTGAAGGATGGTAAGCTCAATCCTGAGCAAGCTAAAGCCGTAATGGATGATATTGCACAGCAGCTCAAGTCTGAGCAAGGAAACTGGGATGCCCAAATGCAACGCCAAATGCGAAATATGATGCAGGATTTGGGCGTGGCTCGTCAGTCTGAAGTAGATGAACTACGGGGCAGAATTGACCGTTTAGAGCGTCAAGTGCGCGATTTAGAAAATAAACTTTGGCGTTAAAATATCCGTTGTGATTTAAACTAAATGTGTCCTGTTAGTCATCCTATAGCCAGACTACTTAAAATAGGGAGAACTGATTTTGAAAGCAATTTTACTCAGTGTGGCGCTCATGCTGACATGTGTGGTGGTTTTGGTGTTAGCGCAAGTTGGCAGTAGACAGGACTCTGCGATCGCTGCTAAATTAACCCAAACTGCACCAGTAGCCACTACTATCGCTGAAAACAATACCTTAGTTGCAAATAAAACTATGTCTGATGCCAAAGTTGTCACCACCCCTTCTGGATTAAAATACGTTGAGTTAGAACAGGGGACTGGAGATACTCCTAAAACTGGACAAACGGTTGTAGTTCACTACACCGGCACTCTCGAAAATGGTACTAAGTTTGATAGTTCACGCGATCGCAGCCAACCCTTCAGCTTTAAAATCGGCGTTGGACAAGTGATTAAAGGCTGGGATGAAGGACTTAGCACGATGAAAGTAGGCGATCGTCGTCAGTTAATCATCCCCTCAGAGTTAGGTTATGGCGCTCGTGGCGCTGGTGGCGTGATTCCACCCAACGCGACTCTACTTTTTGATGTGGAATTGCTGGAAATTAAATAGGAAATGGGGGGATTTTGTCATTTGTCCTCTCTTTTAAAGTTCTGAGCGGAGGAAACCTCCGCTCAGAGTTTGCGCGTTGTCATTTGTCCCCACTTCAAAATAAAAGTTAAGTTCATATTTAAACAAAGATCGCGCATAAACAATTCAAATATAATCGTTTCAGGCAAAGGTGGCTATCATGCAACCTACTAACGCATCCAGATTAAAACTGTTAGACTCAGCAAGTTATTACAACTCAGATAAATTTGTTATAGTAGAAGCCTTGCCAAAGTTACATTCTGTTGTGATTAATTAAATTAACTGAATTATTTTGTATATTTTTATCAATCACTCGCAATTAGATTCTAACTATAGTTGAATATAAGAATAAGTAGATAGGCATTGATAGACAGACCGATGTAAATGTCTGAGGAAATTTTACAAAACTCAACTGATGGACTTGATGGAGCCAATCTACTTAAGTAGATAAAGTCTATTCCATTCATAAATAAACAAGGGAGAAAAAATCATGCAAGATATGCATTTTACACCCCTAACTGAGAAAGATAAAAAGAGAAATCTATATCTAGATCGAGTGAATCATGCTCCCTACTATGTGATTTTTTTCGCACTCCTCGGTGTGTTGTTGATTTTTACTATAGGTACATTACTAGCTGCTTTTTAGAGAATTCAGGAGTCAGGATTTAGGATTCTGAAGTAAAAAAGGCTTTGACAGGACTTACGCATACCTCCTACCTCCTGTCTCCTGTCTCCTGTCTTATCCCACAGGGTTAGCGCGTCTCAAAGCCTATTGACAAGCGGACTTGCCAGATCAGCAATCAAGTTGGAAACAAAGTGGCACTATCCCAGCTAGGTTAAGATTTAGTCCATCTAGTACGCCACGGCGTAAATAAAGCTACTATTCTAAAACCACGAAAAGCCTACAGCATATATACTAAAAACGGCTTAGAACTGTCATTCTGACCAAAGGGAAGAATCTCCGAGATACTTCTCTTCACTGCGTTACGCTCAGTATGACAAAGTTCAGCTTTTATCCGTTTGTAGTATACTTCATACTTTCATACTTCATACTTCAGCCTTCTTGTACTAGTGGTTTGTCAATTTTGTTTTGAGGGGTTTTTGGTAGTGCGGGCCGAAAAGCCCGCGTGAGCGAGACGCTCACACTACAGTCCCTCATTTCAACCCTGACAGACTACTAGGTGCAGGGTTCGAGTAATGTCAACAGGATTTGAGAAATGAATTCTCGTATCTTCGTTTTAACCTCTGTTTTCTGCATCTATAGCGTGAACGACTTCAAAAGTAATAGTTGTTTCTCCACTACCCCTGTGCATCTGGGCACTGATTCCGACTTTAACTAACACACTGCCAGAGGCGGTAAATTTAATCGCATTACCAATCAAGTTAATCAGTACTTGCCGCCACTTAATTTCATCAGTGCAGATATATTGGGGAACATCGACGGCACAATCAAATCGCAACTGCAAGTTTTTATCTTTGGCTTTCAATACAAACATATCTTCGATATTAGCCAGTAAGTAATGCAGATCAAAGTTATTTGTCGATAAAACCATGCGTCCCGCTTCAACTTTGGACAAGTCTAGCACTTGGTTAATCAGTGTCAACAAATGCTCTCCGCTGCGATGAATAATGCCAAGATGATCTTTTTGTGCGGTTGAGAGATTTGCGTCTTGGTTCATCAGTTGGGAAAAGCCGAGAATCGCATTCAGGGGAGTTCGCAATTCATGGCTCATGTTAGCAAGGAATGTGCTTTTAGCACGGTTGGCAGTTTCGGCGGTATCTTTAGCCTGTTCGAGTTCTGCTTCTATTTTTTTGCGTTGCGTAGCCGCCGCCACGGCATCGCTAATTTCCTGTTCTAAGCGAACGTTGTCTATGAGCGTTTTTTGTGCCTGCTTGCGATCGCTAATATCTTGAAAGGCGGCGATCGCATATTCTACACTACTTTAGTTTCAAACCCCTCACACATAAAGCTTTATTCCTTGAGTTTTTCGACGACAGTATGGAAGTCATCTCACTTATCTTGCTCTGATGTCAAGTACGTTTTTATCCCCTTGGTTATGCTTGTATTGCTGAATTTGTCAAGTTAATTTTATACTAAATTAGATGAGCTTACCCTGTCTTATCCCAATGATAATTATTCACGCCGACTTACTTATCTAACAGAAAAGGCTTCACTAAAGCGCCGCGTCACAGGCTCCATAATGAATGTCAAAATCGACTTTTTGCGAGTGACAATTTCGCCATTAGCGGTCATTCCTGGGGTAAATGTGATTTCTTGACCCCGAACATTCACTGAGTGTTTATTCAGCTTAATTCTGGTGGGGAAAACTAAGCCTAATTCCTTATCAGCGATCGCATTCGGACTGACGCGGACGACATCACCATCAATAACGCCAAATTCTTGAAAGGGGAAGGTCGCCATTTTTACCTTTGCTTTCATTCCCTGACGAATAAATCCAATATCGCGGTTGAGGACTTTGACCTCTAGAAGGATTTCTTCCCCTTCTGGTAAAATTGACAATAGCTCTTCACCGGCTTGTACTGGCCCTCTAGTGGCTTTGATTTTGTAGATAGTCCCGGAAACAGGAGCTTTGATAGTTTCTTCATTTTGTTGATTTCTCGCTTGCTCCAACTGACCAGCAACGTTGGTGAGTTCTTCTTTGCGCTTGTTGATCTGAGTCAAAATCTCGCTTTGGCGTTCTGATGCTAAACGCTCTTGCTGATTGCGAGCAGCTTGATAGGCTTGTTCAGCTTGGCGAATTTCTTGGAATTGTCCAGCAATATCCTTCTCTAGAGATGATACTTTATCTTGAGCCTCGGTGATTCTATTTTGAGCGTTAGTCACCTCATCTTTAGCCTTGATAATTTCTGTATTGGCACGATTTAATCTTTCTTGTGCATCCAGATAATCGACTCTGGGGATAGCACCGGGAGTAGTGAGGGTGCGTAGGCTTTGTTCTCGTTGTTGAGCGATCGCTAAATTGCTCTCAATTTTAGCGCTGATATTTTTTGCATTCGCCAAGTTAGTTTGAGCATTAACAAAGCTATTTTTGGTGTTAACCAAATTTTCTTGCAACTTAGTCAAGCGGACTTTAGCTTGAGCGATGATTGACTTTTGACGATTTGCTTCCGCTTCGGCGCTGGCTTGACGTGCTTGGAAGTCTGACAGACGGGAGTTTAACAGTTCATCTTGCAATTTTGTCCCAGTATTTTTGACACCGATACGTTCTGCATCCAAACGCTGTAAGTCTTCTTGAATCAACTTAGTAGCTTTAGTCAGACGGATGACATCAGCTTGCTGCAAGTTGGGATCGCGTTGCACTATAACCTGGTTTTTAGTGACGCGATCGCCTTCTTTTACCTTCACAGCGAGGATGACACCACCACCGAGGGATGTTACAGGCCGCACTTGAGTTGAAGCAATTAATTCCCCTGGCGCGGTTGCGACTTCATCAATTTCTGAGAAATTCGCCCAGGCGATCGTCCCCAATACTATTACGCTCATCGTTCCCGCTAACAATCTCGTATAGAGGGGTGGTAATTCCTGTACTGCTTTACCCAATTCATAAGATAACTGTTCGTCTGGTTTAGCAAATTGCTGTTTTGTCTGACGCGCTTGAGGAGCATTAGCTGCTAAAGAAGATTTCATAAGAGTTTGGAAAAGGGAAAGTGGGGAGTGGCGAAGTGGGGGAATGGGGAGATTGAGGGAGTCGGGAGTCGGGAGTCGGGAGTCGGGAGTCATTAATTATTTTTTCCTTACCCAATCCCCAATCCCCAATCCCCAGTCCCCAGTCCCCGTGTCAAACGGCTAAATAGCGCCGGACAAAATTTTCTAATGTCTCCAATTGGAAGTTAAAAATCCTTTCTAAATTGGTTACTTCCTCTCTGGTGGAGAAAAATTCATTGGCCAGTAAAGTGCGATAGGTTCCCAATGCTTGTTGTGTTTGGGGATTAAATAAACCTAATGCACTGCGTAAGCTATCAACAGCAAAGAGTGGCGGGTTAATCACGAGGGCTTCTTTGTGGAAGATGCGACTAAAAATTTGGGGAATCTCTGCACGTGCTAAAATCTCTGGGCCCCCAACGGCTAAAGTTTGGTTACGAGCGCCTGCAACTGTGAAAGAATCCACCACTATTCTTGCTAAATCATCTGTACTAACCACAGAAGTGCGGTTTTTGGCGTCACCGATTAGTAAATATAACCCTGTTTCCCGAAAACGTTCTGCTAATGATAGCAAGTTCGATGCTAATCCAGCTGGGCGTAAAATAGTGTAATTCAAGCCACTGGCTACTAAATATCGCTCGACTGCTCGTTTAGCTTTGAAAACGGGAGCATCTTCATAACCCCGATCTGCACCCAGCACAGAAATAAATACAAAATGCTCCACTCCATTGGCTTTTGCTTGATCAATCAGTTCAATGTTGGCGCGGTAATCTAAGGATAAGGCATCACCATCAGAACCGTGGGCGCTAATAATGTACTGGATGCCCTGACAAGCTTTTTGGATATCCTGTTCCCGTTGCAAATCACCAATAAAAATTCCCGCTCCTCGGTGTTCTAATTCGCCGTAATGGGAAGTGAGGCGGACAAATGCTCTCACTGACTTTTCTTGCTGGCGTAAAAGTCGCACGACTCGGCGACCAATTCCTCCGGTTGCTCCAGTTACCAGAAACATAAAATGACCTAATATCAACTAACACTTTTGGGGGCTGGGGATTGGGGGCTGGGGATTGGGGGCTGGGGATTGGGGACTGGGGACTGGGGACTGGGGACTGGTGAATAGGAAAGGAATTTTACTCCCTTTTCTCCCTGCTCCCTGCTCCCTGCTCCCTGCTCCCTCTCTACCCCCTCACCTCTAAGGCTGGAACTTTTTTCGCTCTACTTTCCAGAAAGTTCTGCTTCTGAAGAATGTCATAAAGATTAATATCTTTTTCTAGTAGACAAGCATGTCCGCTGTAGGGTAGTATCACGACTTCGGAGTTTGGTAGGATATTGGCCAAATGTCTCACTTCGCAAACAGAAGGCAAGAGGCGATCGTAGACACCGGCGATTAATAAAGTTGCTTGAGTAAGACGGCGTAGCTGTGCTTCCTCAATATGAAACTCTCTGAGCAAAGACAATCGCCAATGGACTGTTTCTGGCGGTACTGAACGCATAGTTTTTAGTAATTCATGGCGATCGCTGCGTGATATCCGCGGCAGAAAGGCTAAAAATGGTAATAAGCCTAATGCGCCAATCTCATACAGGCATGGATGCACTAAGTCAGTTAGTTGAGATGCCCAATTTAACCACGGGCGCAGATGAAAGCTGGAAGCCGGATTAATGAGGATAATACGCTTAAACAGATGGGGCGCTTTGACAGCTACTTTCATCGCCAATGCACCCCCAAAGGACTCACCACACAAATAAACTGGTCTTTGGGAGTTTTTTTCTAACTCTGCATGAATTAAGTCCAATACATTGTTACTCAGTTCATCCCATGTAGTTAGGTCTTTGCGGGGAATCGCCAGACACCGGACATCAAAGCCGGCTTCTAATCCAGCAGTTTGCGATCGCAATAGTTCACCAGTTCCATCCATTCCCGGCAAATATACAAACAGCGGTAGTTCTGGCTGTATCCGTTTGGGAGTGAGGAAACATGGTTTTAGCTCTACTTCTGGCATGGCAAGATCAGATTTTAATTTTTTGTTTTATAGACTTTTTTCTATGGATTCCCCAAATTTTACTTATGGTAACTAATGGGTATTTTAAGTGTTACAGTGAAGTCAAAATTCTCATAGAATCATAACGCAGATAGCTAAAACTACATAAAATCCAACTTTTTTAATTAAGAAATACAGCAATTAGCTGTGAGGAGGGAGTTAAGAGCCAACTCCAGACTGCTATAGGACTACTATTTGATTTTTGAAATATACGTAGGGGAGCCACTGCGTTGGACGGGTTTCCCGGCTTAAAGGAGCCAGCCGTGTGGGCGGGTTTCCCGACTTGAGCGGACTGGCGTCAAGTGGCGTTGGGCAATGCCCACCATATCCGGGTTTTGGTGGGCATTGCCCACCCTACAGATACGGAGATTTTTTCAGAAATCAAATAAGATTGCTATATACACAGGATATATATAGGCAAGGTCAATTACTAATTGTACTCTGCCATACAAATATCAAACTCATATTTGATTTTTGCCAAAACACAGTACAACTCAAATAGCCTTCTTTCCTGGATTATTTTTGCATCAGATATATAGATGTCTAAATTAGGATTGGCTTTAACAGTTATCAGCACAATAACTGCTGCAAGCCGTGCCAGGACTTAAGTTTCCCACGAATATAAGCAGTAGGTTTCAGATCTGGGATTTACCCCCTGACTGGAACCGTGATAACTGTTAACTGATTTAATAACAACCTTGACGCAGTAAATTCACGATTTCATGATGACAGTGTTCTGTTAGTTCAGTAACAACAGTTTTTGCTCTTTTTCCCTGATATTTTGCTTGATATTGAGGCTTAATCCAATAAGGATTACCAATTAATACGGCAACCCGACGATATAAAACCAAGGGATGCCAACCTGGCTGCTGAAATGCCGGTTCTGAAGGGTCAAACAAACTCAACAACCGTAGAGGGAAAGCAGGAGTATTTACTTCTTCTAAGGAGGCGATCGCCATTGGCAAAATAGCCAAATCATTTACATCAGCTCGCAATGCCAAATGAGCAAAACCCCGCTGAAAGTTACCTAATTGAGAGGCTTGAGTAAATTTTACCATTGGCTCAGTTCCCTCTGGAAATACCCCCACCATCTGCTTAGACTGCAACAAAATTTCTGACTGCTGGAAAAAGCTCTGCTGGCGATGTTGGCTTTCTTCTAAAGGAAAGCACCCCAATGGCCCTGTGACAATCTCTCGCATGATTGGTACTTGTCCCATGTAGTGATGACAAGCAAAGCGAATCGGACTCGATAGCGCCGCCATTAAAACCATTGCATCCATAAAACTGCGATGGTTACTCACCACTAACACGCTCGCATCTCTGGGAATACGATCCTCATAATAGCAAAACATTTGGGTCGAGAGTGCCGCCAAGAAAGCGCGAGACATCTCTAGGGGGCTATTTAGACTCATGACTAATTAGTATATCTTTCAGAAAATATCGCAATTTATTATCTTGACTTAACTTTTACATTTCTTTATTACTGCTACTACAGTCTTAAGGTAGAAATGTCTTAATCCATAGAGGCAGCTATATGTTCTGAGTTGGAGTTTTTGTGTTTACAGTCACAATCAATGCAATAAAAGCTTTCATGAAAAATTATTAGCACCTACACTCAACCTTTCAGCACTAAATTAGCTGGACTTATACATATCATCAAACAATCGTTAACCCAATAAATTTGCTAGTATGAATGTGTTATTTGAAAAATTGGGAGTAATGTAATATAATCACTTGGCTTTGACGATATAAGTAAGATAGAAACCGTTTTAATAAGTTAATTTTTATTTTGCATGAATCTAGTGAATAAAACAGAAAAGACATTTGCACTGACAACGCCGCTTTATTATGTAAACGATATACCCCACATAGGTAGTGCTTATACAACGATCGCCGCTGATGTCGTAGCACGGTTTCAGAGGCAGTTGGGAAACCGAGTACTACTGATTACAGGTACAGATGAGCATGGGCAAAAAATCCAGCGGACAGCCGAGACTTTAGGAAAAGCACCGCAAGAATTTTGTGATCAAATCGTTCCTAGCTTTGTCAGCCTGTGGGAATTATTAAACATTCAATTCGATCGCTTCAGTCGGACTACGGCGCCTCGTCACGAAGCGATCGTCAAGGAATTCTTTGGGCGTGTATGGGAAGCCGGGGATATATATTTAGGACAACAAAAAGGCTGGTATTGCGTATCCTGTGAAGAATTCAAAGAAGAACGGGATCTACTAGAAGGACACCGTTGTCCAATTCACACTAACAAAGAAGTCGAGTGGCGAGACGAGCAGAACTACTTTTTTCGCTTATCTAAATATCAAACTCAACTCACAGAATTTTATCAATCTCACCCAGATTTCATTCAACCATCAAGCCGCCGTAACGAAGTCTTAAGCTTCGTGAATCAGGGGTTACAAGACTTTTCGATTTCGCGGGTAAATTTAGACTGGGGCTTTCCTGTACCAAATGATCCCAAACATACCCTTTATGTCTGGTTTGATGCTTTGCTAGGTTATGTCACAGCATTATTGGAACCCGATGCTGAACCAACCTTAGAAAACGCTTTAGCCAAATGGTGGCCAATCAATTTACACCTAATTGGCAAGGATATCCTGCGCTTTCATGCAGTGTATTGGCCAGCAATGCTAATCTCTGCTGGCTTACCCTTGCCAGACAGAGTATTTGGGCATGGATTTTTGACCAAAGATGGTCAGAAAATGGGTAAAAGCCTAGGGAATACCCTTGATCCCGTAGGTCTAGTCCAGCAATATGGTAGCGACGCCGTTCGTTATTACTTCCTTAAGGAAATCGAATTTGGCAAAGATGGCGATTTTAATGAAGTTAGATTCATTAATGTTCTGAATGCAGATTTGGCAAATGATTTAGGCAACTTGCTCAATCGCACCTTGAACATGGTGAAGAAATACTGTGCCGGCAATGTGCCACCAGTCGCAAATACAGCCATGACTGCTGAAAATCCTTTAAAAGCGATGGGTTCACATCTAGGGGAACAGGTAAAACAAGCCTACGAAGCGCTAGCTTTCAATCAAGCTTGCGAGGGCGTCCTTTTGCTGGTACGGGCTAGCAATAAGTTTATTGATGAACAAGCTCCTTGGTCATTATATAAGCAGGGACAGCAGCAAGCATTAGCAGAAGTGCTATATGCAGTTCTAGAATCAGTTAGACTAGCAGCTTATCTCCTGTCTCCAGTGATTCCGAATATCAGTAACGATATTTATCAACAACTGGGTTTTGGAATCAACTTTAACGATCAAATAGAAAGTGCTATTGCTGCACCTTTTTGCACCCATGCTGAATGGGGGTTACTATCCAGTGAACAACAATTGGGTACACCCCAGCCAGTTTTTAAGCGACTAGAACCCCTAAAAAACGATTAGACCAAGCCCCTTTGGGGTAGGACTTTTTAAATTTCATACTTTTAAGTGTGAAGATCCCCGTTTTTTATTCCTGTTCCATCTTAAAATTTTTGATTTTGCTCAACTCCTAATTTCTTGCAAAAACTTTATCAGGGCTGTTTTTATTAGCTCTGAAAGATTATCATAAGCCGTTCTATTTTTGTATCAAATATTACAAGCATAAAATCCGAGGTATGACAATGATGTTGAATAATTTGGAAAATGATTCGATATTTACACCAGAACAAGTTTTGGAAAATAGAGGTCGAGTCGCTATATTTATTGATGGCTCAAATCTGTTTTATGCCGCACTACAACTTGGAATCGAAATTGATTACACGAAGTTGCTATGTCGATTAACTGGCGGTTCTAGACTGCTACGGGCTTTTTTCTACACAGGGGTAGACCGGACTAACGAGAAGCAACAAGGGTTTCTCTTGTGGATGCGTCGTAACGGCTATCGAGTCATCGCTAAGGATTTGGTACAGCTACCAGATGGCTCAAAAAAAGCCAATCTGGATGTAGAAATAGCCGTAGATATGATGGCTTTGGTAGATTCATACGATACAGCTGTGTTAGTCAGTGGTGATGGAGATTTAGCCTACGCCGTGAATTCAGTTAGTTATCGCGGTGTGCGGGTTGAGGTTGTGAGTTTGCGCTCCATGACTAGTGATAGCTTAATCAATGTGAGCGATCGCTACATTGACTTAGAAGCCATCAAAGAAGACATCCAAAAAACTCCTCGTCAAAGCTATCCATATCGACCATTATCCACTATAGGTTTCTTAGAAGACCCCAGAGATACTGACGGACAGCTAGAAATCCAAGACTAATGAAGCATCAACAAAACAAGAATGTTGATAGTTGACAGTTGACTGTTGACTGTTAACAGTCAACGGTTAACACGATGAAATATGCAACTTAAATGCCGGCTAGCTTACCTAGCTTTAACCTTTTTCTTGCTAATTGGTTTGGTTGCTTGTGGGGGTAGATCCCCTAAAGCTTCTAAACCAAATGCTTCTGGTTCCCCTGAACAAGATGAGAATAGTAAGCTGACTTTTTTTGGTGTTGCTTTTGAACAGTTTGATGAAGTAGGGCGACCAGTTTGGAAAGTTAATGCAAAAGAAGCAAAATATACTAAAGAAAAACAAATTGGTCAGGCTGAAAGTCCATCTGGAGAACTCTACCAAGATGGCAAAGTAGTTTATCAAATCAAAGCCGAAAAAGCAGATGTTGAACAGGATGGGAAGCGGCTATTTCTTAAAGGTAAAATAGAGGCTACAGACCCTCGTAATGGCATTGTTTTGCGAGGTAATGAATTAGAGTGGCGTCCCAAAGAAGATTTATTAATTGTTCGCAACCAACTCCAAGGTACTCATAAACAATTACAAGCAGTAGCGCAAGAAGCACGAGTTAAAACCCGTGAACAACGGATGGAATTTTCGGGAGGCGTAGTAGCAAACTCCGCTGATCCCCAAGTGCAAATGCGAACTGAGCATTTACTTTGGCAAATCAAAGAAGAAAAATTGATTGGCGATCGCCCTGTGCAAATTGACCACTACAAAAATAATCAAATTAGCGATCGTGGCCGAGGTAACGCTGCCGAAGTAGATTTAAAAACCAAGATTGCCACGATCAAACAAAACGCTCAAATAGAAGTACTAAACCCACCAATACAGATAGCGAGTAACTCTATAGCTTGGAACATCAGTGCGGAAACTGTCTCGACAAATTCGCCCGTGCGCGTGGTACATAAAACCGAAAATGTGACCGTGACTGCCAATCAAGGTGAAATGAAGATCCCACAAAAAACAGTTTATTTAAAAGGTAATGTTAATGCCATTGGACACCGTCGCCAGTCTCTGCAATCTCAAACTCTAACTTGGTTTCTCGACAATAAGTTGGTGGAAGCTCAAGGTGATGTCGTTTATAAGCAAGCCGACCCGCCATTAAATTTTACAGGTGAAACAGCCGTCGGCAATCTGCAAACCGAAAATATTGTCGTCAGAGGCGGTAGTAATAAAGGTCGGGTAATTACAGAGATTATTCCCCGGGGAAAAGTTCAGGGTCAATAGTCTTTGGGACTGGGTAATGGGGACTGGGGACTGGGAGAATAATTTTTGACTCCTAACTCCTGACTCCTGACTCCTGACTCCTGACTAACTTCTAAACAAAATCTCATTACGACTGGTTGCACCTAGTTCGGGTAGAGGCTTGATAACTGAATTAGGTGCGAGGGTAACGGGGACTTCCGGTGCTACTTGCAATTGTTTAACAAGATTTTGCAGTAATTGGTCTTGTCCAGCACGGAAACCAGAGACATTTGTACCACGGTTGAGGATAGCAAACCAAACCAAACCGCGATCGCGTGTTGGCATTACTCCAGCTAAGGCGCTAACATCCCGGAGAGTGCCTGTTTTCATCACTGTACCAGTAGGCATATGTCTAGCGTGCATCGTCCCCCGATGCTCGAAACCAGACATAGGGAATAAGTCAGCTAGAGTTAGCTGGTTGGCTGCTGCTTCCCTTTGCATTGCCATAAACATAGCGCAAACAGCCCTAGGAGAAATGCGATTTTCTGGGCCTAGTCCGGAACCATTGATTAACTGAATTTCCGTATTTGGGACTCTAGCCAGCCTCGCAGCTGTAGACTGTACAACGGCTGCACCCCCCACCGACTCTGCCAACATTTCTGCTATTTCGTTGTTGCTGTAGACGTTCATCTCCTTGATGATTTGCCTTAAAGGTAAGGAACGGTGACGAACTAGTAAGTTTTGTTGAGGATTTGCCTGTGTCCCTAGTTTCACAGTCCCCACAATCACGACTTTTGGCTTAGGCGTGCCCTTGGGCATAATCGAGTGGATATAATTTTCTGGACGAGTCCAGGTAGCGGAATTCAGTGTTTGCTTGAGGAACTGACCAGCAAGCAGTGGATGACGCTGGAAATTCATCGCAAAACTGCCAGTAATCACCAAATTTCCCTTTACTTGCTTGATCCCCATTTTATTGAGAGTATTACCAAGAGCGATCGCTTCTTCCCATACAAACATCGGATCACCGCCACCAGCAATCACCAAATCGCCCTGTAATACGCCATTGACGACTGGCCCTGTGGCACTCACCACAGTCTCAAATTGGTGGTTTGGCCCCCAGGTTTTAAAAGCCACCAGTGAAGTTGCAATTTTGGTTAAAGAAGCAGCAGGTAAAGCGATCGTACCTTGGTGATTAGCCATCAACATTGGCCCCGACTGCATCCAAATTCCCTGACTCTGCACCAAATTTTGCGCCACCAGCTTTGATGTGATCAACCCTTTCAAATATCCCTGTACCGTATTAGCACCAGCTGGATTTGGATCAGGGGCAAGAACCAAGCCAGGGCTACTTTGCCAAGCCAATGTATCCAAGGCATCTAAAGGTTTGATCTGTACCCCAGCCATTTCTAACCAAAGTGAAACCAAACCTGAACCTAATATTTCCAGCATGTTTTATTCCTCTATTAGGATGTGTAACGTTGTTTCCTGTGCTAATATACGAAGCTTTGTTATGGTCATCAGCATGGAGTCATAATAACTGGTGTTTTCACCATCTGGAAGTAGGTTGGATAACATTGTTTTAGTCGCCTACTTTACAATCAAATAATAATAAATACTTTTTGTTATTTGAGCAACATAAATATCACTCAATCTGTTTGGTAAGTATATCTTTTAATTGGGATTTTATACTAATAAAAATGTAGTGGCGTGGACAGACTAAAATGTTGCATTAATTAAATCAAATGAACCGCCCATAACAGGACATCTCGTTCAGTTGCCATTCAGGATGATACCGATTTGAAAAAAGAATACAACAGATACAAGCGATGCTTTGGGGAGGGAAGGTTTTGCGCCAGCAAAGCCGGAGTGGGGTAATGCGGATCGTAATGCTAAGTGAGTAGAGTCAGTATCATGTCTTTTTAAGTAGTCTGACAGAATTAATTACACAATGTCATTGCGTAGGCGAAGCCTTCCCGTTCGCGCAGCGTCTCCGCAGGAGAAGGGTATGGAGCGTAGCGGAATGTTCGCGGAGCGTTCCCGCAGGGTAGCAATCGCAGGGGTTGGGATTGCTTCTCTTCTCACTCGGGGAGACGCTGTTCGCGTTCGCTCCGCTCGCAATGACTGTAAATATTTTTGTCCGATTACTTAAGGGTTTCACGTTAAGTGGACACGTATGGGTTTCCCCGCCCTGGACGACAATCCATGTGCCGCAATCATTAATTAAATTGGTATGACAAGCCTCAATTTGTGCTATGCATGGCTTTATAGGCTAGGCAGAAGACCTCTTCCTTTCTTCAGTCCCCAGTCCTTTTTTTATGTGTTCCAGTGTATGCGGTTTCTGATAACTACTTAGTAGTACAACAAACCTTATTCAAGGGGTAAAAATGCCAAAGTGACAAAATCTACCCCTAATGCTTACTTCCTTTCTGGATGACCCGTTTCTTCTGGTGAATGAGTACCCATTTGATTAATTACGGCAATCATCTGATACAAGCGACCTAAATCTCGTTGATTAAAGTACAAAATGAGACGGGGTAGCTTATATGTTTCATCTTGACCTTCTTGCGGTAATACCTGGCTTTTTTCAATCCTTCCTTTCACAAGGATATCGCTGAATTCAGCATTGAGTTGCTCTACTTCAGATACTGATAAATCTGTCGTCAGCCGGATTACCAACTGCTCCCCTACATAGCGACTAGAATGATAAACTTGGTAAAACCGGGTAATAACATTGCAGGCCACGTTTAGGTCGTCTGTCACAGTGTAAAGACTGGGGTCTTCGGGACTAACCAGACCTTTTTGCACCAATTGCTCATCAATATATTTGCTCCAAGACCGCCAGTAATCACCACCCGGCGGATCTATTAATACTAAAGGTACAGGGCCAAATTTACCTGTCTGACTTAATGTCATACACTCAAAAGCTTCGTCTTGGGTGCCGAAACCACCAGGAAATAAAGCTACTGCATCACTTTCTTTGAGGAGAAAAAGCTTACGTGTAAAGAAATATTTGAAGTGAATCAGCTTAGAATCACCCTCAATCACTGGGTTGGCTTGCTGTTCAAATGGCAGATGAATGTTTAAGCCAAAGGAATTTTCTCTTCCAGCGCCTTCGTGTCCCGCTTGCATGATGCCGCCGCCACCGCCTGTCATGACCATAAATCCCAATTGAGAAACAGCGCGAGCAAACTCTACTGCCATGAGGTATTCTGGGGTCTCTGAGGCTAGACGAGCAGAGCCAAAAATAGTGACTTTACGGACGTGTCGGTAAGCATGAAAAAGCTCGAAGCCGCGTTCCATATCTGCTAAAGCAGCCGACAATATTTTCCAGTCGAGACGGTCAATGTCACTATCCGCCAGACGCAATATGGTTGTAAGTGCCTGCTTAATAAATTGCCGATGTTTTAACGTCGGTAAGCGATCAATTAATTCAGCGATATCCGCTTGGAGAGACTCTAATGTGTCAAACGACGCAGATGAGGTCATGAGAACTGTCGCCACAATGGCATTATATTTTACCTAATTTTGGTGCGCTATTTATCAAAGACTGCTTTGCCTAGCCTGGGTAATGGGGATCTGTAAGCGTTGCTCTTTGGCATCAAAAAGCACCTTTGGTTAATTATCAACCAAGGCGCTGATGACGACTGACATCGCCAACATTTGCTTGTTGGAGCGAAGTCGCCAAAGTGAGTCTCTACTTAGAACAGATGTAGCTCACTACGCTCCTGGAAAAACGCGATGCTACTCCAAAAGTTATGCTTCAAACTTAACCCACTTGAGATGACTGGTGCAAACAAGTGTAGATACAAAGCTTAGAGAAGTTCGGAGTGGCAACTACCCTTTGCTTCCCTGCTGCTGAAGCAGACTTGACGCGCAGCCTGTAGGAAGAGGGGCTTGTATTAGACATTAGCTGCTTCCAATCCATTCTGACGCTGAACAGGGAGGTTTTAATCCCTTACTACCCAAAGATCAATTATTCAGTAGAAGGAGGAGTCCAGGAGCTTCCTTTTAAGGAATAACAGAATTAGTTTAGCAGCGACAATCTGAAACTGGTGTCCACCGTCAAAAGATTTGTTGAGACGCGAAATCTCGCGCCTCGCCAATTATTTGACAAATATTTACCTAAACCTAAAGCAAATGGACAATTCAAAAGGATTTACTGCCGATTAAGCTTCAAAGATACTTTTCCAAAGTGTTAGCTAATGTAGTTTTAGGCACGGCACCGACGACCATATCGACTTTTTGCCCACCTTTAAAAATCATTAACGTGGGAATGCTGCGGATACCGTACTGACTGGCAACATTAGGATTCTCATCAGTATTGACTTTAACAACTTTTAATTGACCTTCATACTGAATGGAAATTTCATCTACAACCGGAGCTACCATGCGGCAGGGACCACACCAAGGCGCCCAAAAGTCAACTAAAACAGGTACTTCACTGTCGAGTACCTCTTGCTTAAACGTAGAATCCGTAACTTGTGCGGCTGCTGACATGCCTAAAAACCTTTGCCAATTATATTTCTGACTTTCGTGAAAATTCTACCATAGCAAAAACAGCTGCTTGGAAAAGCAAGGATGTACATTTGCAAAGAAGCTCTAGATTTTATTCACAAACATAAGGAACCGCCCGAACAGTAGTCCGGGCGGAGTGTGGTGTGAGGAGTGAACGGAAACATGCGTCTCCGCTATCTCCATTGTAGGCGAGATATGCGATTTTTCCAGTAATTGTTTGAAAGTCTGGAGAATTTTTTGTCAGGATTTGAAGTTGAGCATTGGGCAATTAGTTCTTCCCTCACTCTCCCTGCCCCCTGCTCCCTGCTCCCTACCCCCAATCCCCAATCCCTTTATTTACCCATACCTAATTGTTGAGCTTTTTGGTAAACTTTGCCTTCGGTTAAAAGGGAGGGAGCAATGACAACTTCAACTTGTTGCATTTCTTTAATGTTTTTGGCTCCTAATGTACCCATACTTGTTTTTAAAGCTCCTAAGAGGTTATGAGTCCCGTCATCTAGTCCTGCTGGACCGATGAGTATTTGCTCTAGGCTACCAGTGGTGGCAACGCGGATGCGAGTACCACGGGGTAACACAGGGCTAGGAGTTGCCATTCCCCAATGATAACCCCGTCCTGGGGCTTCAGCGGCTCTAGCGAAGGGAGAACCAATCATCACACCATCGGCACCACAAGCAATGCATTTGCAAATGTCACCGCCCGTGATTAAACCGCCATCAGCAATTACAGGAATATAGTTGCCAGTTTCCTGATAGTAATCATCTCTTGCAGCGGCACAATCGGCGATCGCTGTTGCTTGTGGTACTCCCACACCCAACACACCACGGGAGGTACAAGCAGCACCAGGCCCAATGCCCACGAGTACCGCAGCAGCTCCAGCTTTCAATAAATTCAAAGTCACTTCATATGTCACACAATTGCCCAATACCACGGGAATTGGCATAGAGCGGCAAAATTCCGCCAAATCCAACGTGACTAAAGACTCTGGTGATAAATGTGCTGTGGAAACCACAGTGGCTTGTACAAAGAATAAATCTGCCCCAGCTTTTACCACCACCTCACCATATTTACTTGCACCAGCGGGGGTAGTACTTACCGCAGCAATTCCGCCTTGTTGTTTAATTTCCTGAATACGTTGCTCAATTAATTCTGGCTTTATGGGTTCGGCATAGAGTTCTTGCATCAGGGAAACAAATTCATCTTTTCCCACAGCGGCAATCCGATCTAAAATCGGCTCTGGGTCAGCATAGCGAGTTTGGATACCCTCTAGGTTGAGGACACCTAATGCTCCTAATTGCGATAAACGCACGGCCATACGCACATCGACTACGCCATCCATTGCACTGGCAATTATGGGGATTTCTCGCTCAATATTGCCAATCCGCCACTTAGTATCTGCCAAACTCGGATCTAGTGTTCTATTACCAGGGACTAACGCAATTTCATCAATTCCGTAGGCTCTGCGAGCTGTTTTTCCCCGCCCAAGTTGAATGTCCACGCTTAAACTTTTCTCAAATCTCTGTTCTAGCTAGGGTATCAAATTGTGAGGGAGATTGGAGCGTTTTCTGTTTAATGTTGGTTGAGTTTTGGTGTTGGCTGATTTGTGAGAGGATCTTGGTTTAATGTGCCAGTTGGTACTTGATTACTACCAAGTACTAGTTGATTAATTGAAAGCCATTAATACGAAATAGGAATATGTTAGATGTCTAAATTATGTCTTACTATCTATCTGAAAACGAATAAATACTAGCCCCCCAAAGAACTCTCAGTTTCTATACTAAGTACAAATTTGCCCAAATTGCTCCTAAATTAAGTCTTGAGGCTTTTAAATTTCAGAATATTGAATCAGTATAGTTTTATATCTTGCTTAGAGGATGTTTGCAGGTTAATCACTAGCAAAATTTCCTGAATTAACAAATTGAACGTTTATGTGAAGTATTCATTCTCAAGTATGGACATAACTACTAACGAAAAATACTTGTCTGCTTTCGGGTGAAGGAACATCACCTGTGGAAGGGAACCTGCTTGTAGATTTGTCTCACCTTGCTTGATGGCTTCCCTCAGGACTCCTTCTACTTGAAAACCGACTGACTGATAAACGTATCTAGCTCGTTGGTTGTGTTCAAAGACATCCAACCAAAAACGATGAGCATTATACTCTTCAAAAACTTTTTTGATGATGATACGCAACGCGCACTTACCGTATCCTAGTCCTGGTTTAGCAATGACGATTCGAGTTAACTCAATACTGCGGTTTGGTGATGTGAGTCCAGACAAGATAGCATAGCCAACAGTTTCAGCTAAACTGTTTTCAATCATGAAGTAACGCTTTTCAGTAGAGTTCAGGTTTATGCTGTGTTGCTCCCGGCTCCAGCAGAGAATTAGGTCTTTGAACTCTGGTCTGTTTTCCTGAGTGAGAATGAAGTCAATATCGTTTGGGTTAGTCGTCCGTAGTTTGATCACATCTTATGCAGCAAGGGATACAATGTTTTAGCTGATGTGAGGGCGATGCCTCAATATACCTAATTTTAATAACTTGGAAAAATTTGTTCTGTTGCAATTAATTACGACAAGACTTAGCTTTCTGGAAGCTAGAATTGTTACTATAATTTCAGATTAGATATTGAAACCTTGATCCAGTCTGAAACCCTAGAACTACTAGAATGGCATCGCCTCTGCCAGCATCTTTCGACATTTGCTGCAACTAAGTTGGGGGCGATCGCATCGCGTCATCTGCAAATTCCGGACTCTCAAGCGGAAAGTATACAGTTGTTGGAGCAGACTAAAGAAGTCTACCAACTGGAAAATCGTCTCACCACAAGTTTATCGTTTGATGGGATTCAAGATATTGGCGATGCTCTGGAACGAGCGGAACTCCAAGGCATCTTGACTGGGGATGAATTGTTAGCGATCGCTACTACCCTCGCTGGTGCCAGAAATTTGCGCCGTGTCATTGACAACCAGCTAGACTGTCCGATTTTGACGGCGCTAGTTGCCGAGTTACGCACTTATCCGGAACTAGAGCAGGAAATTCACCGCTGTATAGATGAACGTGGCCAGGTAACTGATCGCGCCAGTCAAAAACTGGGAGAAATTCGGACAGACTTGCGGAGATTACGCAGTCAAATTACTCAAAAGTTACAAAATATCCTCCAGGCAAAATCTGGAGCAGTCCAAGAACAACTGATTACTCAACGGGGCGATCGCTTTGTCATCCCCGTGAAAGCACCCCAAAAAGACGCTATCCCCGGCATTGTTCACGATACTTCCACCAGCGGCGCCACGCTATATGTGGAACCGAATTCCATCGTGCCTATGGGGAACCAATTACGCCAAGTAATCAGAAAAGAACAAGCGGAAGAAGAAGCGATTCGCCGTGCTTTAACTGAGCAAGTAGCCGCAGTCAAACCCGATTTGGAAAGGCTATTAGCAATTGTCACCACTCTGGATCTGGCAACCGCTAGAGCTAGATACAGTTTCTGGCTGGGTGCAAATCCCCCAAGATTTATTCACCGCCAAGACCAAGAAATTATCACCTTGCGCCATCTGCGACATCCATTGTTAGTGTGGCAGCAGCAGCATGAACAAGGTCAACCAGTAGTACCTGTAGATTTGCTCATCAGTCCACATATTCGGGTAGTAACGATTACTGGTCCGAATACTGGGGGAAAAACAGTGACGTTGAAAACCCTAGGATTGGCAGCATTGATGGCGAAAGTGGGTTTGTTTATACCTGCCCGTGAACCAGTAGAAATCCCCTGGTTTGACCAAGTATTGGCAGATATTGGCGATGAACAATCACTACAGCAAAGTTTATCTACATTCTCTGGTCATATTCGCCGCATCAGCCGGATTTTAAATGCATTAGGGCATGGCGAAGAAGCAGCCCTTCGACTTCGCTCAGGACAAGGGAGCAGGGAGCAGGGAGCAGGGGAGCAAAATTTAGAACTCAGGACTCCTGACTCAGTACTCAGCACTCAGCACTCAGCACTGGTTTTACTCGATGAAGTCGGTGCAGGTACTGATCCAGTAGAGGGTAGTGCTTTAGCGATCGCCTTGCTACAATACCTCGCAGATCACGCCCAATTAGCGATCGCCACCACTCACTTTGGTGAACTCAAAGCACTGAAATATGAAGATGAGCGGTTTGAAAATGCCTCTGTAGAATTTGATGAAACCACTCTGTCGCCAACTTATCGACTGCTGTGGGGCATTCCCGGACGTTCCAACGCCTTAACGATCGCCCTCCGTTTGGGTTTGAAACCAGAAGTCATCGAACACGCGAAAACCCAAGTCGGAGAAGCCACAGACGAAGTCAATCAAGTAATTGCTGGGCTGGAAGCGCAACGCCGTCGCCAAGAAACCAAAGCCACCGAAGCCCAAAATGTGTTGCAGCAAGCAGAACGTTTATATAAAGAGGTGTCTGCTAAAGCCGAAGCTTTACAAGAGCGAGAAAAAGCCTTACGGGCTTCCCAAGAAGTTGCAGTGCAACAAGCGATCGCCCAAGCCAAAACGGAAATTGCCCAAGTAATTCGCCGCTTGCAGCAAGGGACACCAACAGCCCAAGACGCCCAGCAAGCCACCAATGCGTTAAACCAAATTGCCCAGCAATATCAGCCAGCACCGCCACCCAAACCCAAAGCTGGATTTATGCCCAAAGTAGGCGATCGCATCCGCATTTCTAAGTTCGGGCAAACAGCCGAAGTATTAACAGCACCCGATGAAGATGGTGAATTCAGCGTCCGCTTTGGCATCATGAAAATGACTGTGACACTAGAAGACATCGAATCTCTAGACGGTCAAAAAGCCGAACCAGTCGTCAAGCAAAAACCAGCACCAGCACCAGTTCCTCAACCAGCACAACCAGCCCTAGCAATTCGGACTTCCAAAAATACAATAGATTTGCGCGGAAAGCGGGTAGCTGATGCTGAATTCATGTTAGACAAAGCCATCTCAGAAGCCTCAGGCCCAGTATGGATTATTCACGGACATGGTACTGGTAAACTGCGACAAGGTGTTCACACCTATTTGCAACAGCACCCCAGAGTCAACAACTACGAAGCCGCAGCCCAAGTAGACGGCGGTAGTGGCGTTACCGTCGCTTATGTTCAAGATTAGTCATTTGTTATTGGTCATTTGTCATTTGTGAAGAGTCAAGGGTCAAGGATCAAAAGTTATTCCTCCAGTCCCCAATCCCCAATCCCCGTTAGTCAAATTGCTACTTTGTGTAAAATTGCTTTTCATTTAAAGTTAAACAAAGACACCAGCTGCTTACCACAGCGATGAAAACTAGCTGAAACTTCCGACGAATTAGCTACGGGAAACTAACCTAAATGCTTGAGAGTCTGTTTCAAAATGGGTAACAGCAACAGTCCCTATCAGCCTGATCACCTATGCTAAAAGTTATGCACTCGGCCGCCGATTCAGCAACTTCAAATTCCCAGTGGGAGGACTTAATCCAGCTTCCAGCCCCAAACTCTGTTCAATGGGACAATATCAAAACCCAGTTAGACTTAGTGCTATTGGCGCTAGAAACCTTAACTGGCATTGGTTCCGAGGCTATGCTCTCGGCGGCGATAAATCTGAATTTAGAGTCAAGAGTGCCAGACCGCGTAGCTTTGTGGCGATTGCGCCAATCAAATCCCCTACGCAAAGGACAAGGCGGGCGCAAAAAGCTCGATGTAGAAGAAGCGCGATCGCTGGTTTTAATTACCTGCTACCTCGCTAAACAACAGCAAGAATTAATTCGTCGTGCTGTTAGTCTACTCGAACAAATGGCGGAAAATAACCAAGAACCTCACCAAACTGCTTTACTTGGAGATTATATTGATGCTTTCTGCAACACCTACCAAGAGCGCATGGAAGAGGACGAGCAAATCTCCACAGATTTACTCACCCGCTTGGCACTAAAACTACTCGTAGACTTATTGTTTTACAGTGCCACTGGTGGACACCGCCGTCTCTGGCTAACACTCATAGACCGTTCGACAAAATTTTAGATTTTAGATTTCAGATTGATCATCACAAAATCGGTCTGGAAAAGTTTACTAAAAAGGAAAATCCTCCTATAACTTTTCACAAAATTCAAAATCCCAAATAGTCTCCCTCGCAGTTTCTGCCATGCCTCTATCAAATTCTGTCATTCGTCGCTACACACCCCCCACTTGCACACTAGAAGTATTGGCGCAAAGCTCACCTTTGTCTCAGTGGATGGGGAAAACTGTCCTCAAGCAGCTAAGTTTTGAGCTGCGTTTTGAAGATCCGCAATTGCCAGAAGAAGACCGGGTTCCAATTCGGGGCGATCGCGATCAACTCGAAGCTTTGTGTGATGCCGTTACCAGCTACGTACAAGAATTCCTGCACCAGACTCCAGATAACTTTTGGGTCAGTTTCTCCGGTCCACAGGATTCCAGTAAAGTCTCTGACGAGTCAGCTTTAGCCGATTTACAACAATTTCCCCTCCCAGGAAACACTAAAACATTAAAGTCTTTTAACTCCCAGATACCAAGCACAAAAATCTACTTAGAACCAAGCAATTATTTAACTCACAACCTATTTCTCGGTTCCCTCGCCAACCAAACATCAGTCCCTGTAATTCGCCTCAGTTTATTGCAGCTGTTTGATTTGGCTACTGCCTTAGATGAATACGCTGCCGATGTCATGGCGTTACCAACTCTTAATCGCACCAGCACAATTTATCCTTGGCCCGCTTGGACATCTGTTGCAGCTGTGCTGGCACTAGGTGTAGGTCTATTACCCGTTACTTGGCAATATGTTAATCAGACCAAACCCAAACAGCAGATAGCTACAAAATCTGCACCTGAATCCACAGATATTGCCATTCAACCCTCACCCTTATTAAACTTTCCCACACCTCAACCCGGACTCACTCCGTCCGATAATTTCCCACCACTACCGGGCGTAGGTGTCGCTCCGCCACTGCCCACTTCTAGCTTGCCTGCGCCAGCACTAACAGCCCCTAATACAGGTTTCTCGACTGCTTCTCAAAAATCTCCCATATCCCGTCTACCGACAACCGCCCTACCATCGCCAGGAAATGTCATAACTATACCTCAAGGGACTAATCCCACCCTTTCCCAGAATTCCAAGTTAGTTACACCTATTACAGGCGGTGGACAGCAAATTGCCATCCAACCCAATCTCAAACCAAACCCCACAGGATCAGTTTCTCTAGCTGAAACTCCTCTCCCTTTAAAGCGGAGTCTACCACCAAGCCTATCTGCGCCTACAGCTAACATCACTCCACCTCTGGCTACTAGCGTCGCACCATCCAACTCACCGCTGCTGGATAGTCAATTAAACCCTGCTTCTGATGCTTCGGCGATCGCCACTGATGATAATCGTTTAGTCAGTAAATTGAGAAACGCCAGCAAAACTGCGCCACCCCCAGAGGTTGCTACCAACAGCACATTATTTGACACTCCTCTAGTCACAGAAGCTAGAGAATACTTCCAAAAACGCTGGCAACCACCCGCAGGATTAACACAAACACTAGAATATAGTTTGATAGTAGGCGTTGACGGCACAATTGAACGTATTTTGCCCCTCAACAAGGCAGCGAGAGACTACGTTGACAGTGCTGGAATACCTAATATTGGTAAACCTTTTGTATCGGCTAATAGATCAGGCAAAAATCTGAGAATTCGAGCTGTTCTTAGTCCTAATGGCAAAGTCCAGGTACTTCCAGAAAACTAATAACTTACAGTAATTTCGGTTAATCCGCTGTATGCCGATTAGAAAATTGGTACAAGTATTTGTATGTAGTCAGATATCAATTTTTTGAGCAAAATCCCCTCCCCTGTGACGTTTTTCACTAGAGTGAATGGACTCCACGGCTGGGCTTTTGGAGTCCAGTTACGAAACTGGTAATGCCATAGCCCTGAGTAAGAGTACCAATAAATACAATCACAATTAAATCGGTTATCAGTGTTTTGAGTTGATAACTGTTTACTGTTCACTGTTAAAAGGTAGGGGATATGCAAACACTTGGCCCACAAAAAGACAGTTCCGCTTGGATTATTCAAACATGGGCAGCCTTTGCTCTATCTATTTCTATGACTACCTTCGGGATTGTTAACTTACCTGTAGATAACTGGGTCAAAGGCTTTATGGGTATGGGTTTGGCTTTTTCTCTTGGTTCAACTTTTAATTTGGCAAAAACCACTAGAGATTTGCACGAAGCCAAGAAACTCACCGCTAGAATTGATGAGGCAAAAGTAGAGAAATTGCTTTCACAACACGATGTTCTCAAATAAAGACATGCGGGGACTGGGGACTGGAGAGAAATTTTTGACTCCTGACTCTTGACAAAACAAAAGAGCCGGTAAAACCAGCCCTTAATTGTATTAATTGAATTTGAGATTTTATCCAGATTTTTTGTTTTTCAACTTCTGCCTTTTGCGTCGCCGTTCGGTTGCAGCAACGGCATGTTCTACAGGATAGCCCACAACCGGAATTACCTGATATTTGCGGTCTTCTTCTAACTTTCTGAGTTCGGTGTAATCAAGCCAGTGGATACAATCAACTGGACAAGTGTCTATCGCTTCTTGGATTATCTCTTGAGGGTCTGCATCTTGCCGAATTACACGCGATCGCCCATAATCTGCTTCAATGTAGAAAGTATTCCGCGCCACGTGGGCACAGTGCTTACAGCCAATGCAGGTAATTTCGTCAACGTAAACACCCTTTTGTCGCTGTATACCACCTAATTCCGGTTCTAAACCAGAACGCTCTGGCGCATCCCGCAAAAAACCACCTAATTCCGGTTCTAGCCCAGAACGGTTGTCTTCTTCTTCCGGCGACGGCAGAAAGTCAGCCATTACGCACTCCAGCGCTGTACGACTAAGCGAATAGAACCATCTGCTTGCTGTTGTTGTTCTGCAACTTCAAAGCCTACACGCGCAGTTTCTTTCACGACAGTTTGGTAAGCATAGCGTTGTGTCACCTGGCGCAAGAACCCATCCACAGACAAATTTTGCTGCCAATACTGCAAGTCAGCTACTAGTTCATATTCTTTACCATTCCATCTAAAGCCGATGTCGTAGCCATTTTCTTGCTCAATTGTAATTTCGGCAGGATGGGTTTGACCGCGATAGCCACGCACTTCCTGTGGCCCCGGTTTCCAATCTATGCCTAAACCATTGAGTGCATCTTTCAAAGAATCAAGGTTACGGATTTGAGTCTTAATTTGGCTAAAGTGTGACATGGTGGTTATGAATTAATAACTAAACTAGTTTGAAAACTTACCAATCACTAAAAGTGACTTGCGTATTCGCCAAGCTGGATTGCTGTACCTGAGCATTGAAGAATTCTGAAGTCGGCTCATTACTGAGTACTATCCCTAGCTGTGCTTCGATTGCGGCTGTGACTTCAGCGCAAGACGCACCCACAATGCCAGTGACTTTCTCCTGCACCCGACCATCTGGATAGATGATGAATTCTAGTGTCTCCATAACTCTTGGCTGACCGCGATAGTACGTTAGAACTGTTCTGCTCTCGCAAGAAGCTAAAAATGTAGCTGTGGGAACATTTCTACTTCAGATACAAATTTGCCATTTGTTAACTAATGTTCCATCTCTGGAAATATATGTCTCAGAATCTTTACAAAACTTATTACTTTTATTAGTCGGCACATTTATTATTAGTTAGTTTCTCTTAACCTGATTGATTAGTCAAGGTCAAAATTTTTAATGGCACTCAGCGCTGAAAAGACCATCAAGCAAGCGTTAGCAGTATTATCACTAGCCAGTTAATTCACAAAAATACAAAATTTATTGGAAAACTCTATCGTTAGTATGATATTTTGCTTATTTACAATTTGAATCTAGTAGTCTGTCAGGGTTGAAATGAGGGACTGTAGCGTCTCGTTCACGCGACGCGGGCAAGATGCCCGCACTACCAAAAACCCCTCAAAACAAAATTGACAAACCACTAGGGTTAATGAAGAGTGCTGAGTTGAAAGACCCCCACAAGGGTTCTTGCTCTTCCCAGGGACAAAAAATTTAACCCACTTTGTTGTTATTAGTACAGTATTGCGTAAATAAACTACCCATACCAAATCGCCAAAAGTCTATCCTATAAACCTTTTGACTTTTGGTTACTGAGCTTGTCGAAGTATGACTTCACGGTAGTACTAAACCTCTGGACTGTAAAGCACTACATTTTCTTGTTCATTGGGATCATTTCGGGCGACGATCGCCTGAGCAGGTTCAGTCTCACTCAGATTAAATGGCTGATGGGGTACACCAGGTGGGATAAAAAGAAAATCACCTTCTTCGTTAATGACAGACTGTTTCAGCCCTTCCCCGAAGCGAGTTTCGACGCGACCTTTCAACAGATAAATTGCCGTCTCATAGTCTTTGTGGAAATGGGGTTCTGCTGTGCCACCTGCCGGAATAATCACCAAATTTAACGAAATTCCTTTAGTACCTGCAGTCGCTGCAGAAATACCCACAAAGTAAGGTAGATTTTGGCGAGTTGGGGTTTGGGTATCAGGCCGAATTGTCACCACCTCTTGAGAACTGATAGGGGAACTGGCGTTTTGCGAATCTGACATAAAAGTGTCCCTCTTTCTAAAGAAACAAGTTGAGTGTAATAACCATCACCTTAGCTTTATTTTAATTTAACCCTCGTGGCATGTGCGATCGCACATTAACGTGAGTGAGTTCGATGAACCTCTCCCCAACCCCTCTCCGAAGCGGAGCTACGGTGTACACAAAAGTTAGAAAATCTCACCCACATCGGCTTTAGTCTGGTAGGGTGCGTTAGACGGAACGTCGTAACGCACCGAAAATCAAGGATGGTGCGTTACGCTGTCGCTACTTTTAAAGGTTTTGGGGTGATTAAATCACTTGTGTGTACACGGTAGCCCTTGGGGGAGAGGCTTGGAGAGGGGTTCTTTAAATTCGTTGAACTCACGTTACATTAGCTTTCGTTTGTGTGCAATGATGAACCGCGATTTCTAATCGCCTGGTATATTTGCAAAGGTGACATGCTCCCGAACGCAACGGCGTAAACAAAGCACATTGCTTGTCGGACTTGTAACCAAAAAGACAAGTGTACTTTCTGTGAAGATTTGTACAACTGTTCGTTATGTTCACAGGAGCATAGGGTTTTTACTGATACAACTAAATATAATTGTGAGCTGTTATGAAAAAAACTAACCAAACTTTTATTAGTGCAGTATGACCACAGATAGCATTAAGTTGACGATCGCCTTCAATGACCCTGACTTGGACGCGGAAGAACGGGATGAGCAGGTTCAACGACTCATGACTGAACTCAAGCAAATGGACGATTTAGATGCAGTTGTTGGTCGTGTTCTTGACCCCAAGCCACCAGAAGGCAACAAAGCATTAGGTGGTTTTCTGATAGGTTTATTGACAACTCAGGTCAATGCAGCCAATGCTCAAAAGTTGATGGGATTTTTGGGCGATCGCCTCGGTGGTAAACCGATTGAACTGTCGGTGGAAGCCAACGGCAAAAAACTCACAGTGAAAGCCCACAGTCGGGAAGAACTAGAAGCCGCCATCAAAGCAGCCCAAGATTTTATTGCAGCATAGGTAAGAAAATATGGTAAAGGTGGCGTTGCTGATTGGGGTCAGCGAGTATGAGCCAGGGCTAAATCCATTACCTGCGGCTGTTAAGGATGTAGCAGCCCTACAACGAATCCTGCAAGATCCAGAAATGGGTGAATTTGACGAGGTAAAAGCCTTAACTAACCCTGACCCGCAGGCAATGCAATATGAGGTTGAAACCTTGTTTTCAGGTCGTAGTAAAGATGATTTGGTGCTATTGTTCTTTTCTGGGCATGGCATTAAAGATGATAACAATAATTTGTACTTTGCTACTCGCATTACCCGAAAGAATCCAAAGGGTGATTTGATTCGCTCAACAGCCGTACCTGCACGCTTTATTCAAGAAGTTATGAATAACAGCCGTGCCAAGCGGCAAGCGATTATCTTAGACTGTTGTTTCAGTGGAGCATTCGATCCGGCTTTACACACTAAGGATGATGGTTCGGTAAACTTGCAAGGAGAGTTAGGGGCTGAAGGGCGAGTTGTCTTAACTTCTTCTAGTTCAACGCAATACTCATTTGAACAACAGGGTTCAGAACTATCCCTCTATACGCGTTATTTGGTAGAAGGAATCGAGACTGGAGCAGGCGATCGCAATGAAGACGGCAAAATCTCCATGCGGGAATTGCATGAGTATGCCGCAAACAAAGTGCAGGAAACCGCACCCAATATGACCCCTAAACTGATCACACTCAAGGATATGGGCTTTGAGATTGTGTTAGCAAAGGCGAAAGTCACTGATCCTAAGTTGAGATACCGCAGGCAAGTTGAACGATATACCAGTCGGGGTAGTATCTCTTCTATCGGGCGCACTATTCTGGAAAAACTTCAAACTCAGTTGGGTTTATCTCTGGAAATTGCCAGTGAAATTGAAACTGAAGTCCTCCGACCTTATCAGGAGCGTTTAGACAACTTACAGCGATATCGACAGGCATTTGCGGGAGCTATTGAACATGAATACCCCCTGAGTAATCATGTACAGTCTGAGTTAGAAGACTTGCGGGAAGTTTTGGGGTTGAGGCAAGAAGATGTAAACTCTATTGAGCAATAATTTATCGCTCAAGTTTCTCAGAAGTCGGAGGCTGAACGAGAAGCTTACCAACAGAAGTTAAAACGATATGAACAAGAATTTCGCCGTGCAATTGAAGCTGAATATCCATTAAATGATTATGTTCGTAATGGCTTAAGAGATTTTCAGCAATCTTTAGGGCTAAAAAGTGAAGATATTGAGCAAATTGAACGCCCTATCTTGACCCAAAAAGAAACTGAGTATCGGCAAAAACAAGAAGCCGAGCAGCTAAGGCAGAGACGGGAAAACGAGAAATTAAAGCGCGAACAAGAGAAACTTGAGCATCAGCGTAATTTACAACGATATGAACAAGAATTTCGCCGTGCAATTGAAGCTGAATATCCATTAAATGATTATGTTCGTAATGGCTTAAAAGATTTCCAGCAATCTTTAGGGCTAAAAAGTGAAGATATTGAGCAACTTGAACGCCCTATCCTTACCCAAAAGGAAGCTGAGTATCGGCAAAAGCTAGAAGCTGAACAATTGCGGGAAGAGGAAAGACTAAAACGGGAAAAAGAGAGGCTTGAGTATCAGCACAATCAAGAAGATGAGGATCAAATAAGAAAGTTTAAACATGAAAGAGTTATACCTTCTAATTCTTATACCAAGCTAAATCAGGAATCATCTCAATCAAAACCTCGTCAGCAAATCAATCCTTGGATTTTCCTTGGACTGGCAATTGCAAGCTTTGTTGTGGCGACTGCCACGTATGGTAATCCTAGTACAAGAATAGTAGCAGAACTTTGTATATATCTTGGAATATTCTTCGTTTTTTGCTGGCTCATTGCTTCGTTTTTGTATCTAATCAACCTAAAAAGAAGATAGCCATAAGTGGTGTTAAACTTTTCAGCAGCAAAGTTATTAAATGAAGGGCACTGAGGAGACAATTCTTGTGACTATTTGTGACATAGCGATCGCTAAAGCATAGATTTAGAGTGCGATCGCTCCTTTGCATATTTTCACACAAAGCGATCGCCCTTGCCGTGCATGTAGTCAAATCCTTGAGTAAAAATAAAGAGGACTGAAAAAGGATTATTCCCATGACTATTCGTGAAACTGTGCTTATCTCTCGCTGCTGCTTTCATGTCGCAAAAATCGGATAAATAACTCCAAATCCTCAAGACTGGTTAGGGCTTAAGCTTATACTAGGAAGTGAATACTAGAAGAATATTGCTCTAAAAATGCTACTTGTCTCAACGGCTGACCTGATTCCCCTTGTAATTAATACTAATGGCGTTGTCCGCATCATTAAAACTCGCGTAACTTTTAGATACAGTTATTACAGCCTTTCTGGAAGGGGCTACAGCAGAAGAAATCAAGGAGCAGTACCCATCGCTTCAACTTTCTGATATTTATTCTGTGATTGGCTATTACTTACGACATCAAGCTGAAGTTGATGAATATCTTCTAGAGCGTCAGCGCCGATCTGGGGATGTTCGTCAAGACGCTGAGAGACGTTTTAACCCTGTTGGCATACGCGATCGCTTATTTGTGAGACGCAACTCATAAAGATAAAGAATGCTTTATTGACCAAAAAGCACGTTAAAAATTATCAATTCTATAGTTTAATAATACATAGCAGTCCCGGCTCTAATAAAATTACAGATTTCACAAAAATCAGATAAGACTAATATATTTAAGGTAAATAATTGTCATCTAATAATTGTGCAAGAGTGTAAGGGCATTTTTCCAGAAAAATTGTTAAATCAGTTTTAACTTGCACAAAATCAACCGCACTTTGATAAATATTCTCTAAATCATCTTGTAATTTATTCATTAAATTTGTGGTTAGATGATTATTTAAGTCATATCTAAAGGTTTTAATTTCTCCAAGCCAATAGCGATAGTTTCTTTCATATTCTAACTGCCAATATTTGAGTAATAATATATGGATAATAATTTGCCTTAAAAGACTTTTGGCTTTAGCTAAATCTCTTTTCCCCAAACTGATTAATTCCGCAATTAAGTTTTCTAAATCAAGCTGGTTAAACTGTTTTTGTTTTAACAATTCAATAGTTGCTTCTAACCATAAATTCTCATCGGTTTCATAGAGTTCTTTTAAGTTGGTAGTAATTGTCATATTTTCACTTTCTACCTACATTCCATAATTTAATCATAGACAATTATCAATTTCATGTACAATTCAAGCAGGGATTGCTAGAGGTGAACGCGATGCCCCCACTACTCAACCAAACTACCGACCAACGCATTGTCCATTATGGGACGTGGGAACAGTTCAAGTTCATCCAAAAGGGTTTTGACGGTTCTCCTGGTGTGCGACTTTTTTACTATGGCGATACAATCGAGATTCTCATGCCGGGACGCGAACATGAAATTTTTGCCAGTATAATCGGTTATTTAGTGACAACCTTTCTCGTCGAAAAAGGCATTTTCTTTCAGCCAACCCGCTCAATGACTCAGCAACAAGAAGGGGTTGTCTCAGTTCAAGCTGACGAGTCCTACTGTATTGGTAGCGCCAAACCAATTCCAGATTTGTCCATCGAAGTTGTTTTTACCAGTGGTCGTATCAGCAAGTTAGATCGCTACAAGGCTCTGGGAGTCAGGGAAGTCTGGTTTTGGGAAGATGGGCTGTTAAGTGTCTATCATCTGCATGACGGCAGCTATGAACATGTTGAGCGCAGCCAACTACCCGGACTCAATGACCTCAATTTGGATTTACTGAGACGCTGCATTTTGATGGCTGAGACTGATGCTGGAGAAGCGATTAGAGCATTTCGTCGAGAGATTTAAGGTGTAGCTCGTTGTAGACATTACTCCTGGCGGTATTTTCACACAAAGCAATCGCACTTTAAAAATTTTCAAAGGAAGCGAAGGTCAGGAGTTTTATATTTTCCGCAACCCTTCTACCTATTGCCTATTGCCTAATCCCAGCGATAATTATTCACGCCTAGTTACTTAATACTGCTACTTTCGTTGTGTTGTGCGTCAGTCCTGAACACTAACTAAAGCGGACTATAGCTATAATCTGTATACAAATCGCGCCTAGTAGAACGAGCCGAATCTAAACCATCATTGAGGGCACGACGACGCAAGTCACCAACATCTGGTGAGACACTGATAGCATCCTCAATACTTATTTGACCAGTTAGCATCAACTCACAAAGGGCATGATTCATCACTTGCATCCCCTCATTGCTGCTAGCTTCCATGAGTTGATAGGCTTCTGTCTGATCTCCCTGGAGCAAGTAATCTTGCATAGTGGGTGTATTGATCAAAATTTCCATCACTGCTTTACGACCACCATCTGTCTTAGCCAGCAACATTTGGGCAATAATTGCCACCAATGAATCAACAATCTGCACCCGCATCGCGGCTTGTTCTTCTGGGTTGTAGATGTTGAGCAAACGATTAATAGCTCCTAGAGTGTTCTTGGTATGAAGAGTGCCTAAAACTAAATGACCAGTTTGTGCCGCTTTCAAGGCTGTATCGACAGTAATGCGATCGCGCATTTCTCCAATTAAAATCACATCCGGGTCTTCCCGCAATACAGACCGCAAAGCATCATGGAATTCATAAGTATGTAAACCCACTTCCCGCTGACTGATTAAGCATTTTTGGGAGGTGTGAACATATTCAATTGGGTCTTCAATAGTAACAATATGTTTTTGTACCGTCTCGTTAAGATAGCGAATCATTGCCGCCAGAGTTGTGGATTTCCCCGATCCAGTTGGGCCTGTAACTAAGATTAATCCTTGTTTTTTATGAATAATATCTTTCAGAATAAATGGCAGCCCTAAACTATCAATAGTTGGCACATCCAGTGTGATTAACCGCAATACCATTGCGCCGCCAGTTAAAGTTTCAAAGCAGTTGACACGACAGCGCAAAAATCCAGGATAGACAATTGCCGTATCCAGTTCCTTAGTTTCTGCAAACCTTTGTCTAGCAGCATCCGTGAGAATTTCCTTTAGGTACGCCTCAAAAATTTTTGGCGTCACTATTTCTCCTAGTTGATAGACTTCCACCTGACCCTGAATCCGAAATCTGGGTAGCTCTCCCACTCGAATATGAATATCCGAGGCTTGTTGTAAATGGGCATCACGCACCATTTGCTGAATAGAGATCAGCTTTTTTTGCCGTTGTCCTAACTTTTCTAGAGGTGGTTGGCTAGGCGGTGGTGGTGGTGGAAGAGGTGGTAGTTTGGAAATCTGGAACCGGGACGTGAAATCTGCGTCCATAGCGATGCCTCTAGCAAATATCAGGTTAAGAACAACGGTTAAACTTAGTTAGAGAGACGCGATAAATCGCCTTCTCTACCAAGAATTTATCCATCAATTGTTGATTGACAGACTACTACGCCAGCCAACCGTAAACTCACTTAGACTTTCAATGTACAGCTTACTTAAGTAAACATCTGACTCTGGAGATGAACTTCATAAATTCTTTAGTCAAACCCTGAATTACTATGAATTTTCGGCATAGTTGGGCTAGAAAGGAAATTATGAAAATCATTACACCCATGATCAACTGGTTAGAAACTCGCGCTTGTGCCCCTGCATACAGCGGCTGGGTTCTAGTGGGAATAGCTATTTCCTTTTTTGGGGCGGGAGTGAATACAATGGCGGGCTGGCTGTATGCCATCAGCGGCATCAGTTTTGCTCTGTTGGGAGTAGCCGCCTACTTACCACCACGATCGCTTTTAGGTTTAGTTGTCAAACGTCGTCCCATCCAGCCAGTCACAGCTGGAGAGGAATTGCAGGTGGAATTAGAAATCTGCAATCAGACACAACAGTCTGTTAGCTTGTTGCAAGTTAAAGATATACTGCCCTTCGTCTTAGGGAAACCAGTACAGCAATCCATAGAAACCATTCTCCCCCAAGGCAATTATCACTGGGTATACCATTACCCTACAGAGCGACGAGGAGTCTATCGCTGGCAGGCAGTCGAACTGGGTAGTGGTGCCCCCTTGGGATTATTTTGGTGTCGGCGTCAGCGTGAGGCTGCGGCGACGGCAATTGTTTATCCGACTGTGTTACCGCTGAGTCAGTGCCCCCTAGTGGATGAAATGGGGCAAGAAGACAGCAGCAACAGCGATCCCCGTGGTCGTCCCTTACAAACAGCCACAACAGGACTTGTGCGATCGCTACGTCCCTACCGTGTCGGCGACCCTACACGCCTGATTCACTGGCGCACCAGCGCCCGCTACGGTGAATTACGGGTGAGAGAATTAGAAATAATTACCGGTGGACAAGAGATCATTATTGCCCTAGATAGTGCAGGTAATTGGGAAGAAGAGAACTTTGAACAAGCGGCGATCGCTGCAGCATCCCTGTATTTCTACGCACATCGACAGCAAATGCAAGTACAAATATGGACAGCATCCACAGGGTTAGTCAAAGGCGATCGTTTGGTGAAAGAAACTCTAGCAGCAACCACAATCAAAGAAGACACCAACACAGCACTTCCCGGAAATTACCCCTTGATTTGGCTAACGCAAAACCCCCTCAGCCTTTCTTCCTTACCTTTAGGTAGCCGCTGGGTATTGTGGCAGAATGAAGAACCAGCGATCGTCAATTGGGAATACCCTGGGATCATTTTGTCAACTGGACAAGAACTGCAACCCCAGCTACAAAAACCGCTACGTTAATCATGACTCCACGCACAAGGGCAGGGGGCAGGGGGCAGGGAGCAGGGAGCAGGGAGCAGGGGGCAGGGAGCAGGGAGCAGGGGAGAATAATTCTTGGACTATTGCCTATTGCCTATTGCTCATTTGTGAAGGTTGGGGAAATCCCCCCAGTAATAGCCTCATAAGGCTGATGTACAATGCAAAGAAATATTTAAATTATGAGCCGCCGATCTAATGATCTCATCAGAAGCTAACACAAAATCCACCGATAAAAGTCTAGAGGCAATGCGGCATTTTTCTGAACAATATGCCAAGCGTACTGGAACCTACTTCTGTTCTGAACCTTCTGTCACCGCAGTGGTGATTGAAGGACTAGCCAAACACAAAGACGAACTAGGTGCGCCTTTGTGCCCCTGTCGCCATTACGAAGATAAGGAAGCAGAGGTCAACGCTGCATATTGGAACTGTCCTTGTGTGCCGATGCGAGAACGCAAAGAATGCCATTGTATGCTGTTTCTCACACCAGATAACGAGTTTGCTGGAGATAAACAAGAAATTCCTTTAGACACAATTAAAGAAGTGCGGGAAAGCATGGGATGAGTGAAACCATGCCGCAGGAGTTTTGGCAAGGCGTAGAACAGTTTAACTCTGGACAGTTCTACGCCTGTCATGACACTTTAGAGGCTTTGTGGATCGAAGCAAGTGAGCCGGAGAAAACTTTTTATCAAGGTATTCTACAAATTGCCGTAGCCCTATACCACCTGGGTAACGGCAACTGGCGCGGAGCAGTAATTTTACTGGGAGAAGGTAGCAATCGTTTGCGACGTTACCCCTCGAATTACGGAGGCATTGAGCTAGAAGAATTATTGTACGAAAGTGTAGTTTTGCTGAAAGCCTTGCAACAAGCAGGGCCAGACCGCATTGCTACTACTAGTCTGGGTGACGATGAAGCCTTATCTTTACCCAAGATTAAGGTAATTTATGATGAAAAAATAGATTTTTAGATTTATCAGTCTGTTGACTGTTGACCAGAAGAGGCTCTTGTGCAGGCAGCAAGGGGAAAGATTCTCAGTTCCCCTGCCAAGAGGGTTCAGAGCAACTTTTATTTATGCGTAGTGGACTGACAAGCCTCAAATATGGCATTAATTAAATCAAATAAACCGCCCATAAAAGACAATCCCGTTCAGTAGGGGCACGGCACCCTAAATCTTTTCAACAAGCCAATAATTTTACCAGTGCCGTGCCCGTACGATATGTTTTTGGTTAACAGTACAAATTTAGCCTTGCCACGCCACTACGTGTCTCGTAGACGCGGATCGGCTTCTCGGAGAGTAAAGAATATTCTTATTCCTTTCATAAATAAATAATGGTGCTTTAGACCCTAAATTCGGGGCTAATTTTTCTCTGTTCCCTCTTAAGAGTTCCCGCTCCGAAGGGTCTTGGTAACAAAAGAAGAGTAAGAGCGAAACCTTGAGGTTGTAACAAGCGTCAATGGCTTCAACTATTAATTATCCGTAATAAATCCAGAATATATATTTCGTCACTGGATAAAGTACTGGAGATAATTAAAATACAATCGGAAATCCAGAATTATAAATTTCTATGATCCCTTGCTCCGACTTGCCTAAATCACAGATACTTCGCTGTGCAATAGCCTTGGCGCTACCAGTTGCACTTTTGAGCGCGATCGCACTTCCTCCCCAAGTGCAAACCGCTACTGCACAAACAGCAGCAAGCAATCGCCCACTCACTATCCGCGCTGATGTGCAAGAATATGACGCCAAAAGCCAAATAGTCACGGCTCGCGGTAATGTCCAAATGCTGTATCCTGCTCGCCAGCTTCAGGCCACAGCAGCCCAAGCACAATACTTTACTAAAGACCGTCGGATTGACTTCAGTGGTAACGTCTATATTCTGCAACAGGGTGGTAACAGTATCCGGGCGGAGAAAGTGACTTATCTGATAGACGAAGGGCGATTTGTGGCTTTACCCCAATCTAATCGTCAGGTTGAGTCTATTTACATGGTGCAGGAAGCCGAAAGTGGTGGACAATCTGCTAAACCTGCTCCAGGGACACCACCTTTCAAGCGTTCTAATTAGCGTCCATCGCCAATCGAGGGCATCTCCAGCGTGAAAATTGTCTTAGAGAATATCCATAAATCTTACGGCAAGCGGCTGATTGTCAATCGAGTCAGCCTTTCCGTTGCTCAAGGGGAAGTAGTTGGTTTATTGGGGCCGAATGGCGCAGGTAAAACAACAACTTTTTACATCGCCACAGGTTTAGAAAAACCTAATCAGGGGAAAGTCTGGCTGGATGATCTGGACATTACGGGTATGCCAATGCACAGAAGAGCTAGGCTGGGTATTGGTTATTTGGCACAGGAACCAAGTGTTTTTCGTCAGCTTTCTGTCAGGGAAAATCTACTCCTAGTGTTAGAGCAAACCAATGTGCCACACTGGGAGTGGCCGGTGCGAATACAAACTTTACTGCGGGAGTTTCGTTTGGAAAAAGTAGCTAACAGCAAAGGAATTCAACTTTCTGGAGGTGAACGACGGCGGACAGAACTAGCTAGAGCTTTAGCCGCTGGACGAGAGGGGCCAAAGTTTTTACTTTTGGATGAACCCTTTGCTGGGGTTGATCCCATCGCAGTTTCCGAAATTCAGCAAATTGTTGGGCGATTACGCGATCGCGGCATGGGTATCTTAATTACAGATCATAATGTCCGCGAAACGCTGGCTATTACTGACCGTGCCTATATCATGCGTGAAGGGCAAATTCTGGCTTTTGGCAATGCTGACGAACTTTACAATAACCCACTGGTGCGGCAATACTACTTAGGTGATAACTTCCAAGTTTAATTCCCAAGTTTTTCCATATTTATTCTTAGTTATTTATCGATAATTTTGAGATTATCGCTCATCTACGGGGAACTTAATTTTGCTTTTCAATATAGTAGAAATACTTTGATTTGTTTGGGTTACTAAATATTTAAACTTTAAACTTACCTATGGTATCAAAGAAGCTGACATCTTTCTACACCCTCAATTCGCTGCTGCCGTTTACGATTATGGATCGTTACCTAATCAGCGAATTGTTGCCACCATTTCTATTTGGTGTGGGAGCTTTTTCATCACTTGGTGTCACAATTGATGCTGTTTTTGACCTGGTAAGGAAAATAGTAGAATCCGGGCTACCTATAGACATCGCTGTTCAGGTTTTTTTGTTAAAGCTGCCAACTTTTATTGTTTTAGCTTTTCCCATGTCTACGCTGCTAGCTACCTTGATGACCTACAGTCGTCTTTCTAGCGAAAGTGAACTAATTGCCTTGCGTGGGTGTGGGGTGAGTGTCTATCGGATGGTTTTAACTGCTGTGATGTTGAGTTTGTTAGTCACAGCGATGACATTCATCTTTAACGAGCAAATAGCACCAGCAGCAAGTTACCAAGCAACTCAGACCCTAGAAAATGCGCTAAAATCTGACCAGCCAACTTTTAAGCAGCAGAATATTTTTTATCCTGAATACCGGGAAGTACCGCAACCGAATGGGACTAAAAACAGAATACTGGCACGCTTATTTTACGCTGACCAATTTGACGGTAAGCGGATGAAAGGCTTGACAATCATAGATCGTTCCCAAGAAGGTTTGAATCAAATTGTGGTTTCTGAATCAGCCCAGTGGAACGGTGGGCAAAACGTTTGGGATTTTTATAATGGGACTATTTATTTAGTAGCGGCCGATCGCTCTTATCGCAATATTTTACGCTTTGAACACCAACAATTGCGATTGCCGCGCACCCCATTAAGTTTGGCAGAAAAAAGCCGGGACTACGGCGAGATGAATATTTTTGAAGCATTAGACCAACTAGAAATCGAACGTCTCAGTGGCGATCGCCAAAAAATTCGTAAACTCGAAGTCCGGATTCAACAAAAAATCTCATTGCCATTTGTCTGTGTAGTTTTTGGCTTGGTGGGTGCAGCTATGGGCAGCATACCCCAGCGCACCGGACGAGGAACAAGTTTCGGTGTCAGTGTCATCGTCATTTTTTCCTACTACCTAATTTTCTTTATCAGTGGCGCAATGGGACAAGCAGGTGTTCTCTCCCCCTTTATGGGAGCTTGGTTACCCAACTTTTTGTTCTTGGGAATCGGTCTATTTTTATTAATGCGGGTTGCTCAAAGGTAAGAGGAAAGGGGGCAGGAGGCAGGGGGCAGGGGGAGAATAATTCTTGACCTATTGCCCAATCCCTAATCCCTGCTCACTGAGCGTAGCCGAAGTGCAATCCCCAATCCCTCACTTGCCATCAAGAATTATACTTACGACATTCAGGTGCATCTGGATTGTCTCGACAATATTCCTCAAAGGAGAGTTTAGCTGATACCATACTTTCAGCTTTTTGGTGAGCAGCTTCTGCTTGGAGTTCTTCCACCTCATCCCAAGCAACAGCACAAGCTTTGGAATAAGCACCCTGTTCAGTACAAATCGCCCTAGCTCCCTCAATCGCTTTTTGCACTCTCTCCTCCAGCAGCAATACTTTGGGGGTATCCACAAAGTCGCTTTTCGTCAGAATATCAGTAATCGAGATGATGCCTAACAGCCTACCTTGAATCACAGGCGCTCTACGGATACCAGTATTAGCGAACAACCGCGCCACGTATTCTACAGTCAATTCAGGATTGACGATAATGCAGGGCTTACTCATAATTTCGTAAACCCGCACTTGCTTTGGGTCTTTGCCATAGGCTATTACCTTATAGACAATATCTGTCTCCGTGACGATGCCATAGGCGTCATTGTCATGACGACGATCCACGACTAGCGCACGTAATCCTTTTTTCTTGATCAGTTCCACCGCTTCGGCGACAGTCGCCGAACCGCGAATGGTAACTACGTCCTTGGTCATGATATCTTCAGCTTTCATCATTGCTGTAGTCTCCTGGTAAATAGTCCTGTACGGTGCGACGGCGTGGAGTGCAGCGCCTTCATGGGTGTATCGAAGTTATTGCAGCGCACAGTTTAGTAACTAAAAAAGTGGAAAATTTGAACTACAAAAGTTGCACTTTTGTCCAGCCACAACAATAAAGTTAGAACAGCTTTCAACTTCCGATGATATCCAAAGTGACCAATGTCCCAAAACTGGGGTTCTAATTGACTAAAAAAGTTTCGCTTGCATCAGCAGCAGTCCTGATTCCGCATCTCACTATCCCAGAGTGTCTGCTGTTGATACAAATTGATGCGATCGCCTCAAGTCCCATGTTTTACTGCGTGGTGCAAAATTTTTGCATAAATAAATGTTCTGGACTAATGACTAATAAACACTGAGAAGTTAGCATGAAATCATTGAAGTCTTGTCGTGAGAGCTAGAGCGCTGACTACGATAACATGATTTTTTTATCAGTTAACATACTTTGCTTGATTTTCGCTTACTTAATTACTAGTAAATATAAAATACACAAACCATGTCAAATCGCAATTATCCTCCTGCCTACTTACGCTATCTCAAAGCCAGGTTATGGAATTTAGGACGACCTGGTTTTTGGATAACAGCAATTCTTTTATCTGTCGTTGGACTGGGAATTCGAGAATACTGGTTAAACCCAGATTTTTTCACTCAAAAGCAAAATGACAACGAAGTCGCTAGACAGCAGCCAACTGACTCCTCCCTTTCTGATGAAGACCAAGCCATTGCTGCAGATATTGATAACTTGCCTGTCCTATTGAATGACTCTGAGCAAGCAAATTTGGCCACAATAGCAAATACACCAAAGGAAAACGCACGCCCGAAAAAGAATAAAAGTTTATTTCCAAATTTACTTAAACAACCATCTTCTGGTAATAATGCACAATCAAATCTTGCTTTGGGGATGCTGAATGGGGTATCTGCACCAAAGGAGCAAAATCCCTTTGTTTTGCAAGCAGACAATTTATTGCAAATTGGCAATAGTTATGGTAACAGTCAGTCTTTAGGTGTGAAATCTTCAACGGCATCTGCAGAACAAACTGGGACAGTAAATCCCTCTTCTAGTCCAGGAATAGGATTACCTACTCCAACGGACAATAGTCAAAATGCTGTTGTTATTAGTCCCTTGCAAGCTGCAATTAATCAATCGACAAATCAGAATATCTCTGGAGTGAATAGTGCGATTGATAGTCAAGCAAAAATTATGGGGAATGCCTCTTACGGAGCGACAACGCTGATACCACCTACAAACACCTTACCCAATCCAACCTTACCGACTAACAATGGGTTTAATGCTACGAATGGCTATAATCAGCCAACTGTAACGAGCTTACCGCAAAATTCTTACACTAACTTCAATAACAATCAGACATTGCCTAACTTAGCAGCAGTAACACAGCCCATTACCTCTGCTGCACCGAATAATATTGCCCCTTACTCTCTACAAAATCCGAATCAAAATGCTGCTACTCCAACATACCCAGCAGCATCTGGAAATTATGACAATTCGGCTTTGCAACAGTCTACTCAAATACCCCAGTCTAATGTCTCACGACCGCGCCCAACAGCGGGTTCATATGGTGGGATTGAGATTAATGGTTACAAGTATCCTTAATATGTAGGCAATAGGCAATAGATAAGAAAGTATGGAGATTATGTGAGGTCAGTTTTTTGGAGAAGAGTAAAAGCGATCGCTCACTTCACTGAGTTAGAGTTTTCTCAATGCGACGGTCAGGGATGAGCCACATGACCGCAACTAAAACGTAAAATGTAGAGGCAAACCACGAGTTCACAAAAGCAAGTGGAATTGCTACAGCATAGATGACAACTGATATCTTGCCTTTGAAGTCTTTACCAAGTGCGATCGCTAGAGGGGAATCTTTACCGTGGTGAGAGATGAGAGCTTGGCTAAGAATAAAGTAGGCGATCGCTGCCAACAATAGTACCGTACCATAGAGGGCAACTGGCAAAGCAGCGAGGTGATTTTCACCCATCCAACCAGTGACGAAGGGAATTAGCGACAACCAGAACAGCAGATGCAGGTTAGCCCAAAGGATGCGTCCATTAATGTGGCGCGCTGCTTGTAATAGGTGATGGTGGTTGTTCCAATAGATGCCAAGATAAATAAAACTCAGCACATAGCTAAGAAATATTGGGAGCAACGGACGGAGCGCCGTAAAATCAGCCCCATGCGGCACTTTGATTTCCAACACCATGATGGTGATGATGATGGCGAGTACACCATCGCTGAATGCTTCTAATCTTCCTTTCCCCATCTGTGTATGCACTCCTTTTCTGGTGACTTCAGAGTAAGTTGTGACACTTTCTACTTTATCTTGTCGTGTAACCGCAGTTGGTAAAGATTAGATTTGCCTTGTCATCTCTGTGGGCGATCGCTTTTTGTGAGAGAAAAAGCGTAGGCGTAGCTTGCCGTAGTCATCTCTGTGTATGAATTGCCAATAGACATTATAATTAGGTAAGGAGCTAATGTAAGGAAATTTAGTAATGACGAGTGCAACTATCACCACTAAAGGACAAGTAACTATTCCTAAAGAAATTCGGGATTACCTTAATCTTGATACAGGTAGTAAGGTCGATTTTGTGATTGATGAAAATGGGATAGTTAAACTTATTCCCTTAAATGTACCTGTTCAAAGCTTATCAGGGATTTTACATCGTCCAGGTATGACTACTGCAACTTTAGAAGATATGGAAGCAGCAATTAGAGAAGGGTCAAGTGATTGCAGTTGATACCAATATTTTAGTGCGCTACCTGACTAAAGATGATGAGCAGCAGTGGGAGCAGGCTGTTCAGATTATCGCAGCGGGAGAGCAATGTTTTGTTGCTAATATAGTTCTTTGTGAATTAGTTTGGGTTTTGCGTGGTAAACCATATCAGTTTAGGAAAGAAGAAATTAGCAATACTCTAGAAATGATGCTGCAATGTGCAATTTTTGAATTAGAAAATCGCTCTGTAGTTTATCAAGCATTGCAGCGGTTTAAGCAGGGAAGTGCAGATTTATCGGACTATTTGATTGGTGGTATTGCTCAACAGTTTGGTTGTAGTGCAACAGCGACATTTGATAGAAAGTTGAGAGGCGAAAAAGGATTTGATGTTTGGAAGTGATAATCCACTTTTAAACTGGCAAACCAAGTAAGTGCAGGAGGATGACCGCGTTGAATATCAATCATGAATTGTGTCAATGTCTACATCACATAACAATGTTGCTGTTGAGAGTGGTAAACCCTGATCAAGCAACAGTTTCATAGTGATTGGGTAGCTGAATGATGCGATCATCTAAATCAGCAACTCGCATATTGATTGGTAAAGTTCGTCCCAAATCCTCATAAGCCTCGACTACAGCAGTCAAAGCATCTTGAACATTTGTTAAAGCTTCCTCAACTGTATCCCCTTCTGTAACCAGTTCTGGTAGCAAAGGTGATGTAACGGTATATCCACCTTCAGGTTGGGGTGTCAGCAGTAATGGAACTTTATAGAGCATCGCGCACTTGTCCTGTAATTTCGACTAACGCTTCACCTGTTTGCAAAAGCTCTAATGCTTCTAGCAAAGTTGCACTTAAAATCTCTTGTAACCGAGCAGTTGACGTGTTTCCGCACGTCAACCAGATAATTTGTGGTGGTATTCCTAAACGATCAATCAAGTCAACAAAGTCGCTATCTTTGGTTATAAAAATAACCCCTTGAGCCTTTGCTGCCTCGAAAATTTCCAGGTCTTCAGCATCTCTCAGGCCAACATCGCGTAAAGCTAATGCTGTGATGCCAAAAGTGTTGCTGATCCAAGTTGCGATCGCAGGTGATAAATGTGCATCTATCCAGATTGTCATGCCACTAAAACTGGATGATTAAGCTTACGGGAAGCATATATTAGTGCTGCTTTGAGATCATCCGCTTCTAGGTCGGGCATTTCTGTTAAAATTTGTTCAGCACTCAGTCCCGCAGCAAACAAATCCAGTACATCTGATACTCGAATTCTCATTCCCCGAATACATGGACGACCACCGCATTGTTTGGGATTAACTGTAATTCTGCTCAGTAAATTTGACATACAATTTTGTTTTATAGTTAATCTTAATTTACTACTCAAACAACGACAGCTTCCGGAAGCGCTCCTTGCATTTTACCGAAGGCATCTATTAAACTCTGTAACTGTTTATCTGCCTTCATCACCGCTAAACCCCGCACTGTCACTTTCCCTGGCGAATAAACAAAACGTGACCGCAGATTTTCTGGTAAATTCGCTGCTAACAAATTCCAGGCGGGTTCTTCCATCGGCGTTTCTAAGATGATGTGCTGTTTGTTTTCGGGTTTAATGCGGCTAAATCCTAACTTTTTCGCTAGTTGTTTGAGTTCCATGACACGCAATAATTGACTAGCAGGGACAGGAATAGCACCATAGCGATCGCTCCAATCAACACCAATCTGCGTTAATTCTTCTTTAGACTTAGCCGCAGCTACTGCACGGTAAGCACTCATCTTTTGATCCAAATCGAGAATATAATCTGCAGGGATAAAGGCTGTGAGGTTGAGGTCAATTTGAGTATCGCTGACTTGGGGAATTTCCTGTCCTCTAATTTCTCGAATCGACTCTTCTAACATTTCCATATACAAATCAAAGCCGATCGCTTCCATTTGACCAGATTGTTCGGCACCCAACAAGTTACCCACACCCCTGATTTCCATGTCGCGCATCGCTAACTGATATCCAGAACCCAATTGAGTGAATTCCTGAATTGCTCGTAATCTCTGCCGGGCAGCATCCGATAACGCCCGCTGTTGGGGGTAAAATAACCAAGCATGGGCTTGTATGCCTGCACGTCCTACACGACCGCGTAACTGATACAACTGTGATAAGCCAAAGCGGTGAGCATCTTCAATTAAGATGGTGTTGACACGCGGAATGTCTAAACCCGATTCAATAATCGTCGTGCAAACTAGGATATCTGCGTCACCATTGTTGAAGGTGAGCATGGTTGATTCTAATTGCCCTTCATCCATTTGACCATGAGCAACCGCGAATCTAGCTGAGGGGATGGTTTCTCGCAATTTCGTTGTTGTCTCTTCAATTCCCTCAACCCGTGGAACTACGTAAAAGACTTGCCCACCTCTGTCTAATTCTTGACGAATAGCAGTCCGGATACTTTCCGGGTTCATCTGTGCTAAATGGGTTTTAATCGGTCGCCGGGATGGGGGTGGTGTGGTAATCAAACTCATTTCCCGAATCCCCGACAAAGACATATACAAGGTGCGGGGGATGGGTGTGGCTGAGAGGGTAAGCACGTCTAGCTGAGTTTTCAGGCTTTTAATTTTCTCTTTTTGGTTTACCCCAAACCGCTGTTCTTCATCGACTACCAACAGTCCTAAATCGCGGAATGTGACACCTTTGCCTAAAAGTTGGTGTGTACCAACAACTACATCGAGTTCACCTGTGGCTAGGCGCTTTTGAATGTCGCGTCGTTCTTCAGCGGTGCGGAAGCGGTTGAGTAATCCCACATTCACTGGGTAAGGGGCAAAGCGTTCTTTGAGGGTGTGGTAATGTTGCTGGGTGAGGATGGTGGTAGGGGCGAGTAAGGCGACTTGTTTACCAGCGGTCACAGCTTTGAAAATGGCGCGAATTGCTACTTCTGTTTTGCCGAAACCGACATCACCACAAACTAAGCGATCCATTGGGCGATCGCTTTCCATGTCGCGTTTCACATCTTGGACGGCTTTGAGCTGGTCTGTTGTGGGTTGGTAGGGGAAAGAATCTTCCATTTCCTCTTGCCAAGGCATATCTTGGGGGTAGGTAAAGCCTTGTTGTTGCGATCGCGCTGCATATAATTTCAGCAAGTCGAAAGCCAGTTTTTTGATGGCTTTGCGGACTTTATTCTTGGTATTTTCCCAAGCTTTGCCCGTCATTTTGTGCAGTTCTGGCGCTTTATCCCCTGTGGCGCGGAATCGGGACAAGGAACCTACTTGATCGGCGGCGACTCTCAATAAGCCGTCAGCATACTGCACTACCAAATAATCACGGGTTTCGTCATTAATTGTCAGGCTTTCTAGCTTGACAAATTTACCAATCCCGTGGCTACGGTGAACTACATAATCACCTTGGCGTAATTTATTGGGGTCAACTTGCTTAGAAGTAGCTTGGCGGCGCTTGCGGATATAGCTGGGAGTAGCGAGGGAGTGCTGACCATAAAACTCGCGGTCAGTGACGACTACAATTCGATAGGTAGGTAAAATAAAGCCTTCTAATTCAGCCAACCCAGAATATTTCAGGGCGATGGGGATGTGATTGATTTGCAGCTTTTCAATCGCTAGGTAATCGCGGGGATTGGGGATAAACTGGGCAGGACAATCGTGTTCTTGGAGTAGAGATACAGAACGGGAAGGTTGAGCAGAAATTAGCCAAGTCGAGAAATTGCGATCGCGTTCTTGGCGCAATGTATCCGCAAGTTTAGCAAACTGGTGTGGTGTAATGGGCACTGGTCTACTAGCCAGATTAATCCCGCTGTTTTCTTCCGCCAGTTCCGATAAATATAATTTTTGGAATTGCGCCGCTGCTGCTAAAGACTCATCAAAAGACCGATGAATTTTCGGTAATTCACTGATACCTCGACTCCGCTCGGTACAAGTAACTGACCACTGTTCTTCAGCATTTTCTACCCAGCGATCGCTGTGAGCGTAACATTGTTCTGGTTCATCAATCGCAATTAAGGTGTTTTCACCCAAATAGTCGAGAACAGATGCTGGCTGCTCAAAAGCTAACCCCAGAAAGCGCCGGCTACCTTCTAAGAGTGCTGAGTCTGAATCTAATTCAGTAGTAAATGTTTGAAACTCAGCACTGTTTTTGAGTGCTTCTAGAATGATGGGAGTAAAGCTAGTAGGTGTGAGAATAATCTGGTTAATTTTGTCAAGAGCAGAACGCTGAGTTGCTGGATCAAATTCTCTGATTTGCTCAATTTCATCACCAAACCATTCCAGCCTCACAGGTAACTCAGACGCCACAGGAAAGATGTCAACAATATCACCACGCCGACTCCACTGTCCTTCTGTTTCTACAAGCGGAACTCTTTCATAGCCGAGAGTCGTGATTTTGGTACTGAAAGTATTCAGGTCAAATTCCAAACCCTTATTGAGAGTCAGGCAGAAGGGAACAAAAGCATCTGGTGGGGGCAAGTGTGGCTGTAGTGCCGCAGTAGTAGCCACAATCGCCATTTTTGACTCTTGACTCTTGACCAAATCCGCCAAAACCTGCATCTGTCCCCAGGTCATTTCTGTTTCCGGATCAAAGGGTTCATAGGGAGACGCTTCCGAGGTGGGATAAAAGTGTACATTCTTCCATCCCATCGCTTCTAACTGTGCATAAGCGCGTCCTGCTTCCTCTAGCGTGGCACACACCACAAACAAATTCCTGTCAGAATTTTGCGCCAATGCCGAAGCCACCAAGCCTTTAGGGAGACGGGGAACACCATTTAACCGCAATTCTTGTTGGCGGTTGAGCTTGGAGAGGAATTCGGTAGTGAGGGGCGATCGCGCCAAGGCACGCACAATAGAAGAAAATGCCATAAGTTCTATGCTGAGGAGGAAGTCGTTGCAGATGAGAAAATTGAGAGGCTGCTTTTTCGGTTATCTTCAACTATTTTAAAAGTGTTATAGCAATTCTCAGATGAATGAAATACACTTTCCTCCAAGGAGTCAGAAGCCAGAATATTTAACCCTTCTCCTACGGAGACGCTTCGCGAACGGCTTCGCTCAGGGTTAAAGCCGAGCGTAGTCGAGGCTTTAATCTTCCTGAATTCTGAATTCTGAATCACCCAATCAAGGAAGTATTGCACCCGACTGAGAACCACCACAACAGCACTCTTCTGATTTCTGTGGAAGAATAATGTTTAACTAGTTTATGTACAATGAAAGCGTTTATCAATGCACCATTAATACTAGATACTAAGGGTTGAGCTACGTTCGCTATAGCGCGGCAATTTTAAACATGTCCTCCATTACTTTTGAAATTTTAATCATTTTGGTGCTAATTATTGCCAACGGTGTGTTTTCTATGTCTGAGATGGCGATCGTCTCAGCACGGAAAGTAAGGCTGCAACAGATGGCTAATCAAGGAGATGTTAAGGCACGGGTAGCACTAAAACTGGCTGAGTCTCCGAATCAATTTTTTTCTACAACTCAGATCGGGATTACCCTAATTGGGATTCTGACAGGTGCTTTTGGCGGCGCTACTATTGCCGAAAAAGTCGCCGTTTATGTAAAATTAATCCCTTTTTTAGAATCTTATAGTCAACCAGTGTCCTTTGGGATAGTGGTTTTAATCATTACGTATTTATCGCTGATTGTGGGCGAACTCGTACCGAAGCGGCTGGCATTAAATAACCCAGAAGGGATTGCCGCCTTTGTGGCGATTCCGATGCAAGCCTTAGCGACTTTTACATCTCCAATAGTTTATCTATTAAGTGCTTCTACAGAAATGGTACTACGGATGTTAGGGATCACCGCTTCGACGGAGCCACAAGTCACTGAAGAAGAAATTAAAATCTTAATTGAGCAAGGTACGGAAGCTGGTACATTTGAAGAAGCTGAACAGGACATGGTAGAGCGGGTTTTCCGTTTAGGCGATCGCCCGGTTAGCTCTTTTATGACACCTCGTCCGGATATTGTCTGGCTCGATTTAGAAGATTCTCCGGAAGAAAACCGCGAGAAAATGGTTGATAGTGCCTATTCTCGTTATCCCATTTGTCAAGCAGGACTGGACAATGTATTGGGTGTGATTCCAGTCACTGATTTATTAGCCCGGAGTTTTCGCGGTGAACCGCTAGATTTGACTATAGGATTGCGACAACCCGTATTTGTTCCTGAAAGCACCCGTGGCTTGAAGGTTTTAGAGTTATTCAAGCAAACCATCACCCACATGGCGCTAGTAGTCGATGAATACGGCGTAATTCAAGGATTAGTCACCCTTAACGATATTATGAGCGAAATTGTTGGTGATGTTCCGTCTGCTGATGGACAGGAAGACCCACAAGCCGTACAACGGGAAGATGGTTCCTGGCTTTTAGACGGCATGTTGCCAGTGGAAGATTTCTTGGAACTTTTTGATAAGGAAGAGTGGGAAGCAGAAGAACGAGGCAGCTATCAAACCCTGGGTGGTTTCGTGATTACCCATTTGGGACGTATCCCCGCCGCAGCCGATCATTTTGAATGGCAGGGTATGCGGATTGAAGTCATGGATATGGATGGGAACCGTGTTGATAAGGTGTTAGCCGTACCCAAAGGAAGTCAAGCAAAAGATGTGAAAGATTAGAGACTGGGGGCATGGGGCATTGATAGTCATTGGTAATTATTTTCCATGCACTTTGCTCAATGTCACTACTCCTCCCAATCTTCAATTTGCAACCCATTTACTCGCCTGAATTCCCATGTATTATGTATAACCAAGATTAAGCTATTTGCCAATAGCAATGGGGTCATTCTGACAACTACCATAGGTCTGCTCAAAAAAAACCATGAGGCCAACCTAATTCTTCTGGTGTTTTTTGCAGCTTTGGTATTTCTATGGGTTGATAAATCACCACGATTTCAACTTCTTTATCCGTGATTCCTACCGGGATTTCTAAACATAGAATACCATCTTCACCAACATGCTTTGTTAATTTAATGCTGTGCATGAAATATACTAAGTTTCTGTTGTTCAACTCTGAGATAATCTTTTCACTTGTTCACCTCCCAACATTTGATGTGCTTTGGCTAACTTCTGGGGAATTTTATCTGCTTGGGGACTGAGAGAGAGACATTGTCGGAAGTCTAATTGATCTAACTGATCGGCTTTGTTGCCAGGGAACCAATGGCTGGCATTACCTAACAGGTTGTAGCGCATTTTGGCATAGTCTACTAAATCATAGGCGATCGCTAGATTCAACAGCCATAAAATTACCCTAATATTCACCTGATTAGGTGTTTCTTCCCAACTAGGTAAGTTAATTTCCCAGTTTTTTACCCAGTCTGCACCCAAAGTGGCGATCGCTTCTTTTTCTAATCTGTCCAAAATTGGTGGGAGAATTTCTGTAGCGTCGTCTAACAAGTCTAAAGTTTTCAAGTGTTCGTCAAAATCCTGTGGTTTTGCTGCGCCTAAACTCAGGGTATGCACTTGGGGATGACTAAGGCAAAACAAGTCATTAAACACCATCGGACTCAAAGGCGCACAAAGATTGATTAATTTTTGAGGTGGTTTATATAGCATTCCCCCTTTATCCGATGGGCTAATGATAAAAACACCCATATCATGACGTGTTGCAGCGTTGATTGCAGCCCAATTCCATTGATTAATATAGTACCAATGCAGGTTTACATAATCGAATTGATTAGTATTAATCGTCTGCACAATTATGTCTGTAGGACCATGAGTAGAAAAGCCAATAAATCTCACTTTTCCCTCTGCTTGTAACTGCCGCGCTACTTCCAGACAGCCGCCAGTACGAATGCTGTAGTCTAAAGTCTCGGCATTATTGATACCATGTATCCCTAATAAATCAACATAATCTAGTTGGAGATATTGCAAAGATTGCTCAAATGTCTGCCGGAATTCCTTCCCATCGGCAACAGGCCCGACTTTAGTTTGAACAATAATTTTTTCACGGGGAAACTTGGGTAATATTCTCCCCAATTGCATTTCCGAACTACCATAACCGCGGGCAGTTTCAATGTGATTAATACCTACATCAATCGCTCGTCGAATAGTCGTTTCGAGATTATCCTGGTTATCTGTAGTAATTTCTTCTGGGGGAACATCCTGCCATTTAAACTGATATCTCATGCCGCCGCAAGAAAACACCGGCATCTGCAATTCTGTGCGTCCAAATCGTCTGTATAGCATTAGGGGATTTTGGATTTCTTGCCAGGGTTCAATTAGAGGAATTCAGAATTCAGGAGTGGGAATTTAGGAGTCGGAATTCAGGAGTTAGGAGAATTTTAGGTTCTAGCCACTAGCTCCTGAATTCTTTAGTCTCAGTTATCAGGCATCACAGTGTAAGTAAAAAAGTACCACTGCTACCATCTTACCCAAGCGATGAAACTGATACTTCGACTGCGCTCAGTACAAGTAACTGATAACTGATAACTGTTCACTGTTAAAACCTTACTTCACAAACTGAGGCATAATTTCGGCAGCGGTGAATATTCCATATATGCCGCGTTGGTGCAATTGCTTACCGGCTTTGAGATAACCAAAAGCGGGGCCGCAGACATTGGCTGCCATACTGGTTTCGTCTCCTAGGGTAAAGGTATGGGTAGAAATCTTACCTTCAAAGGTACGTCCTGTCACCTTGACGTTGGTGCTGAGGGGTTTTTTGGGATTGCGGGTATCGACTACACCACTAACAGTAACGCGATCGCGTCCCACAATTCCTGCTACTTCTAACATCACATCATCAGCGTGTTCCATATTCTCTAAGGTAAGCACCCCATTAGTTTTATCTAACAATGCTTCTACCTCTACATCAGTCATCGCCCTCGCAGTTTCCACTGTATAACCAGGCATATGTCCAATGTCTTCGCGAACAGTAGCGCGATAAGCTTCCCAATTAGCAATTCCTACTCCAAAGGTAATTTCTACCTTGTGAATTTCGGCATAGCTTTGAGCTGCTAAGGCTGCAGCGGCGGTTAATAGTCCAGGTGTAGCACCGCACCCAGTCATATAAGTAATCCCCGCAGCTTCCAGTTCCTCTTTCATCGCCAGTAGCTGCTCTACCGCAGTGGTGCGCTTAATTGCATCTACTAGCACACCCCGCCAACCAGATTTGATAAACTCTTTGGCAACAGAAGGTATAAAATCATTGGGCAGATTGGGTAAAGCAAGAAAATACCCATCTACAGATTGTGTACTAGCGATTAAATCCTGAATACTGCGATTTGATAAGATACCTACTGGCTCTAAATAACCTACCGAACCTTGAGACTGGTAGGTGGCAATGCAAGCATCCGTATTTAAACCCTCAGCAGCATGAGCGTAACCCTTTTGATCTGCTGCTGCGACTAAAATCATTTCCCGTTTACCAGCAAGTACCTTAGCGGCGGCTTGTCCTAGTCCACCGAAACCTAGTACTCCGATGCGTATCGCTGGCGAAATATTGAGAGAACTTTTGACTTGTTCTGGATTCATAGTCAAGTAGTGAAGTTGAATCAACAGCTCTGAGCATGAACCATCTCAGCTTGTGGCTGATGGTTGACAGCAAAAAGCTATAGAGGATAATTATGATTCATTATCCTGGGTTATACCATTCCTAGAGCCGTTTTTTTACCAGAACTTTTTGGTTAGTGGCGCTAACGCCTATAGTAGTGATGGAAGCAATGCTTGTTGTGGCTGACACAGGGCTAACTTTGGTAAGCTTTGCCAAACGACAAATATTTACGCCACCTTACTTAATAATTCCTATGACAAATTCCCACAATCAGGTTTATCCAGTTATTTGGCAAAATAACTCAGTATCACTAATTGACCAAACCCGCTTGCCCAACGAGTATACTTTTGTGGAAATCAGCCGTAGTGAAGATATGGCACGGGCGATTAAAACAATGATTGTTCGGGGTGCGCCAGCAATTGGTGTAGCTGCAGCATACGGAATATATTTAGGGGCGCGGGAAATTGAGACAGCCAATCGTGATGAGTTTTTGGCACACTTAGAGAAAGTTGCCGAGTTGTTGCGTTCGACTCGTCCGACAGCGGTGAATTTATTTTGGGCAATTAGCCGCATGATGAGAACCGCGGATGAAAGTATTGGCACAGTAGAAGAACTCAAACAAACTCTTTTGCAAACAGCACAAAACATCAATGCTGAAGATTTGCAAACTTGTCAGGCGATCGGCGATCATGGTTTGACAGTATTGCCTGCTACCCCAGCCAAACTGACTCTATTGACTCACTGCAACGCTGGGGCGTTAGCTACGGCTGGTTATGGCACTGCTTTAGGTGTCGTGCGTTCTGCTTGGCGAGAAGGGCGTTTAGAACGAGTCTTTGCAGATGAAACCCGCCCCCGCTTGCAAGGCGCAAAACTCACTACTTGGGAGTGTGTGCAAGAAGGTATTCCTGTAACTTTAATTACCGATAATATGGCAGCCCATTGCATGAAACAGGGCTTGATTCATGCTGTAGTTGTGGGTGCTGACAGAATTGCTGCCAATGGTGATGCAGCTAATAAAATTGGCACGTATAGTTTAGCGATCGCCGCTAAAGCCCATCAAATTCCTTTCTTTGTGGCTGCACCCCTCTCTACCGTTGATTTTGAACTATCCGATGGTAGCAAAATCCCAATTGAAGAACGTAACCCAGAGGAAATATACCAAGTTGGTGAGACTATTCTCACACCTACAGGCGTAGAGTTTTATAATCCAGCCTTTGATGTGACTCCAGCCGAGTTGATTACGGCAATCATTACAGAGAATGGGGCATTTGCTCCTGGCGATTTAGCTAAGTCACAAAAAAATGCGATCGCCCAGCAAATTTAACTGTTGACTGTTGACGGTTAACAGTTAACCGTCAACAGTCAACTAATTTAAGATTGAGCTTGTGTCGCAGACTCTTCTTTATTTGCATTGCCGATGATGGTTTGAATACCATCAGCTGCTACCTGAACCTCCACTCTTTTCACTTCTCCATCCCTACCAGCAGAACCCCTAGCTCTGACATTAACCGTATTATTTAAGTTGGGATCTTTGAGTACATCGGTCTGCTCTTGAATTGAATTATTATCTAAGATAAACTTAGCCTTTACTCGCACTTGTGAAAGCGAAACATTAGTAGGTCTATTACTAATAGCATAACGAACATCTATTTTGTGACCACCACCAACATTCCGCTCTAGATTAGACAATTTCGTAATATCCACATTGAGTGGAAACTGGTTTGCACTACTTGGTGTTTTCTGAACTTGTCCCAAATTGTTAGCGTTAGCCTTACCAAGGATAAATCCATTAAAATTTCTCGTTGCAGTGGCTCTAACAAAGGCTTGCACTTTATTAACTTCTTCATCTGATTTCACGACTTTGCCAGGTGCCCTGAGTTCAACTGTGCCTTGAAGAGCAGACGAAGAAATTTCTTTTTCGTCTCTTTGTAATTCGCCATCGCGGAGTCTCACATTGAGAGTGACTTTAATTTTATTGAGTTTAAAACCTGCTGGCAAATTGCTAACTCTATAGGAAACTTTCGCTGTATGTCCACCTAAACCAACTCTTTTGAGTGCAGAAATATTAGTAACTTCTACAGGAACAGAAATAGTTTGGTTGGCTTGAGCAATTAATATGCCAGAATTTTTAGGTGATAACTGAGCTTGAGCAGGGAAAGTTACCATTGTTGTTAAAGGAGAAGCTACTACTACTGCTAAAGCTGCCAAAGATGCGATTCTATTAATCATGATTTTTTCCTTTCAATTAAGTGTTGTTTGAGTTTTTGGGTTGATTTGTGCAATCGACTAAATACTTACACGTGAGAGTTTTTGGTTTTATGCAAGTATCAGGTAGGGTGGGCACTGCCCACCAAAACACGTACTTAGTTTCAAAAATCCAATTGGACTCTTATAGCAATTCCCAATCATTATTGTGCTAAAGTTATTAGCGAGGAATTGGTAAGCGATCGATTGCAGATTTGATGACTCCAGATAATTGACGAGTTAAGTTAATATCTTGGTTAATGCGAGATTCTAGTCCCCTACTAAAGCTCCCCCCTGTAAAGAAGTCACCAAATGCCTTGATAACTGAACCGACAAGATTAGAACCTTTAATATCTGCATCTGTAATTTGAACTTTAAGTTGATTGATTTTGATCGGTTCATTAGAGTTATCTATTGTCAAAATCAGATTTAAGGTGAGTGAGTGAAACACTCTAAATGATGGATCTGGTAAAGCGGTGAGACTGACATGAAAATTTTCGTTGTTGTTAGGAATTACCAGTTTCACGCTGATCTGGTTTGAGGCTGGACCAGGAGTAACTTCTTTGACGGTAATATCTCTGAGATTGACATTTACGTCTTTAATTCTCATGCCTTTACCCACACGTTTCCCGTTGAGTTCGTCCTTAATTTTTTGTGCTGCAACACCTTTACCAAATTCTCGCCAAACAGTATCGATAGTTTGTTCAATGAGGTCAGAACGTTTCAAGATAAACTGGATTGCTGCTGGATAGTTTTTAATAGGTGTAGGAGCAGGTTGAGGATTTGGTCTGGGTTTAGGTTTTGGTCGAGGTTCGCCACTACATAGAGGTGCATCTGGTGTGCGATCGCAGTCAATTACAGCGGAGGCTGAACTGGCAAAACTAGTTGTAGCGATCGCACTTAAAAGAGCAAGTGAGAAAGCACGTTTTAACATTTGAAAAATCTCCTTTGTGTTGTCTCTAAAAACTTACACGTTACATTTTTTTGGTTTATGCACTCTGGAAGTGAGGAACTACAAAAATTTTTTGTAGTCTGGAAAAGTGGGTATAAAGCTTGCTGTAATAAATATGAACAAAATTAAGCTCACCCTATTAGCTGTCTTGACAGTCAGTTGTTCTCTCATCGGACTGTACGCTCTCAAAAATCATCGACAGCTACTCCCAGCAGTGACTCCAGCAGCAAAATCTAGTAAACTTCCTGTCTCGCGCCTCAAACCCGAAGTACTCAAACAATTTCTCGATCGCCAAGATATCAACTCTGCAATCAAGTACGTCGAACTGGGATGGAAACAGCAGTATGAGGAATATCTCCAAGAAAAACTTCCTAGCAATCAACTAGTCGCAGCCACAGAAATTAGTCTGATCTTAAATAGCACTTACCAGCGAACTGGTAAAAAAACAGCCCTGATTTACGCAGTACCCACCGCTAACCACCTGGAGTTAATTTTGGTGACACCAGGAAAACCACCTATCCACAAACGGATCACTGCAGCAAAAAAAGATATTTTGTTGAAATTAGTTCGTAAATTCCGCACCAATATTGTCAACTCTGATTCCCAATCCCAAGACTATCTCAGTGATGCTAGACAACTATATGCATGGATGCTGGCTCCTTTAGAGTCTGCACTGCAAGCTCAAGGAATTGACAATTTGATATTTTGTTTAGGAGGAGGACTGCGTACTGTTCCCTTAGCTGCAATCCATGATGGTAAACAATTTCTAGTTGAAAAATATAGTTTGGGAATAATTCCCGCATTTAATTTGTTAGATTATCAACCCGCTAACATTACCCAAACGCAAGTCTTGGCAATGGGAGCATCAAAGTTTCAAAATCAATCTTCCTTACCTGCTGTACCAGTAGAAATAGTTAGTATTACGAGTAATCCTTGGCAAGGAAAATCTTTGCTAAATCAGGATTTCACCTTAGCAAATCTCAAAGCACAGCGTGCTATTTATCCCTTTGGAATTGTGCATTTAGCTACACATGCAGAATTTTCTCCTGGTGCTGTGGAGCAATCTTATATCCAGTTTTGGGATACACAAATCCGTTTGAATCAACTCAAAACTTTGGAATTGTCCCAACCCCCAGTACAATTACTAGTGTTGAGTGCTTGTCGTACTGCTCTTGGTGATCCTCAGGCTGAGTTGGGTTTTGCTGGTTTGGCTGTCCAATCTGGAGCAAAAGCTGTTGTTGCTAGTCTTTGGTCTGTTAATGATGCGGGAACCCTAGCCTTAATGTCTCAATTTTACCGCCAACTCAAAGTTACTTCTATCAAAGCAGAAGCTCTGCGGCAAACTCAAATTGCCATGCTCAAACAGCAAGTCACTTTAAAGAATAATCCTGCAATTCGTGGAGTTAATTCTCTGCCATCAGAGCTTGTTGCTCTCGATAGCCGTAAGTTATCTCATCCTTATTATTGGGCTGGATTTACTTTAATTGGTAATCCTTGGTAAAATTTGAAATTTTGAATTTTTTATGCATCCGCGTCAAAATATCATCACAATTTTTTCCACATTTTTACGATTTGAGGCTGATAGATTGAGTGGTTGGGCAACTGATGCTCAACTACATCGCAGTATGAAAGCTTGTTTAAATTATGTGCCGCAAGCTGAAAGTAACGAAAATTTTTGGGCGGTTTATTGGCACAAGTCCTGGCAAAAAGGCGAAAAGAGAGAACTGGCTTTAGGACATATGTCTGCTTATCTGCAAGAATCATGTTATTGGACTGTACAAAAATTGATGCCACGCTTGCAAGAGTCAAATGATAGGATATCCGACTTTTTCCAAATTGCGATCGCATCTGTTCCTAAAATCCTGAAAGCTGGCGATCCCGATGCAAACGGTAGTGTTAAAGCCTATGCTAGCAATGCTTTTGGTAACATCATTCGAGATTATTTGCGGCAAAAGCGAGAAGTGGATTTTTGCAACAATTGGGGTTTATTACTCAAAATCAGTCGCAAACTGTTAACAGAATCTCTACAAAATACTGGATTTGATGCCATAACTATTGAATATTACCTATTAGCTTGGACTTGTTTTGAAAGTATTTATCTACCACGAAAAACCCCAAATTTACGGCAAACTACTGCACCTGAACCCAGCACTTGGAAAGCAATAGCAGATAGTTATAACCAGATGCGTCATCAACTCACCTCCCCTGGTGCAGAATGTACAAAAGAAACCCTAGAACGCTGGTTAACAGACTGTGGTAATCAAGTCCGTAAATATTTATATCCAACTATAAAATCTCTCAATGCTGCTAAACTAGGACAAGAAGAAGGAGAATTACAGGATGAACTAATAGATCCGCTACAGGAATCTTTATTAACAGAATTAATTCAAAAAGAAGAACAATCTGTACGTCTCGATCAAAAAAATAAAATAAATACACTTTTAGCAGCAGCAATCAAAAAACTCGATCCTTCAGTCCAAAAACTGTTACAACTTTATTACCAACAAGGTTTTACACAACAGCAAATTGCCCAAGAATTAGGAATACAACAATACACTATCTCTCGCAAACTATCAAAGACACGGGAATCATTACTATTAACACTAACCCGCTGGAGTCAAGAAACGCTGCATATTTCCGTAACTTCCGACGTGGTTAAGTATATCAGCACAATATTAGAGGAATGGTTGCAGTCTTACTACAGCTAGATATGTCGCGTCCCCATAAATCCCAATTTCAAATCCCATGACTTTCTTATCTGATATCTCCACCCAATTAGAGTTTCCAATCTCTACTGCATTATCACAGCAATCTTGGCAGCAAAGTCAATCACAATCCACAGCGAAAGCACAATGGAATAATTATTTGAACCAGATTTGTCTACAAACCTTTCTCCCTTGGTTACAAGCTGAATACGCACCACAAGCAAGTGTTTGGTTAAACGAGACATTGCTACCTAATTTTTGGTCAGTAGTTAACGGCACTGCTTTAATTTGGGGGAACAAGCGGCTTATACTATTACCTGATAAATCCCTTGATAGTAGTGAATTGCGAATTCCTCAAGAATGGGTAGATATTCCCGCTTGGCTGGGAGATTATTATTTAGCAGTTCAAATTAATCCAGAAGAATTAATCATGCGAGTGTGGGGATACACTACCCACAAAGAGATAAAAAGAATAGGTAGCTATGATCATAGTGATAGAAGTTATAGCCTTGATGCCCAAGAAATAATTCCAGATATCAATGTTTTATGGGTGGTAAGTCAACTTAATCCGGATGAACCAACTCGTTTTCCTGTTCCTCATCTATCTCCTATCGCAGCAACACAAGCAGAAAATTTATTGCAAAGATTAGCGAATCTAGAGATTATTCAACCCAGGTTAGAATTACCATTTCATTTATGGGGGGCATTAATTAGTGATGAACATTGGTTACACAGCCTTTATCAATTACGTCAGGGAGAATTGTCTAACGATATCACAACAATTAAAATAGCAACAAATCTTAGTCAGTGGCTGCAAAATACTTTTGAAGCTAGTTGGCAATCTGTAGAAACTTTATTGGGTAGAGATGCTAGTTTAGGCTTTAGCTTTAGGCAAATATCAGCGCAAAATGAAGCAATTATCAAAAGGGTAAAATCTCTTAGTTTACCCAATCAGGAAGTATTTTTAGTGTTGGGATTAGACACAGAAACAGATGGGCGTATTGGTATTCGCATACAATTGCGTAGTCAAAGCCAAGATGAATATTTACCACTAGAACTTAGTTTAAATTTGCTCTCATCTTCAGGACAAATTATTCAATCAATTCAATCGCGGATGACTGATAATCTTATGCAATTGAAGAGATTTAAAAGTAATGTCGGCACTCAATTTAGTATTCAAATAGAAGTTAATAATTTTGTAATTACAGAGAATTTTGTAATTTGATTGACATAGACCAAAGTTTTTCAATTTTTACTTGATAGGTGCTTGCAGTAATTCAATATCTCGGATTAAAAGTATCCCCGCAGTCTCAAATTGAACGCTTATTTGAATTTTGACAGGTTCTGTTCCTTTCTGAAAATGAGCGCGTGTCTCATAAAGCCAAAAATCATCAGTTTGAGAAACACCTTTAGACCAACTTTTTGTCCATTTTCCCTTTAAGCCTAAACTTATATTAATTGATTTTTCTGAATTTAAGGCTTTTGCATAAAACCGACAAGCTAGAACACATTCTTGAACTTCGGGTTCTGGTATTTCAAATAAAATGACATTTCGTAGAGGTTCTGTAGTACTTAAAAATTGCTGATTACGATCATCTTTATATGCTTCTATCTGTAAGTTCTCTCCAACAATTACAATACCTCCTTTTGTGACTGTTGGTTCTGCGATCGCAAATTTACGAATCAGGGTAAATGGTTCTCCAGGTTCAGGAACAGCCAGACGTTTCTCTAGTTCTTCAACAGCTTCCTTAATTTTAGAGACGGCAAAATCTTTCAGATTGTTAAATAACTCGTCAAACATGGCAAAATTTCCTCAAAGATACTCATACTCAGCTAAAACACATCTAAATTGTATAATCACTCGTAAAGTTTGTTGACCGTTAACAGTTGACAGTCAACAGTCAACATTTCGACAAAGCTTCAGTGCATCACCGTTAACAGCTAGCACAACAAGATATGTAAATTAAATGTGTAACAGCTTATCTACTCTCAAACCAAACTTCTAAATCAACAACTTCATTAAAATCTAATAAAGCCTCACCTAAATCCTCCAATGCATCAAAAGATAAACCCTGAATCCGTTCTTGCAGTTCAGGAGATAGCGCACCAACACGACGGTTAATTTGACGTGTAATCAATGCTGCTTCTCGCTGTCTTCCTTGTTCTACTCCCTGTTCGATACCTTCTTCCATCCAGCTAGTAACGATTTGCATAACTTCCTCCTGCTGTCTTGGTTCAATCGTAGCAAGTTGTGATTCAAAGAGTGCCTGTTCTTCGGTATTCAGTTTTATGTAGGTATCAATAAAACCAGAAATTAATTGTATTTGTGCAGGGTTAAGTCCTAAGCTAGCAAGTAGTTGCAGCGATGCAAGCTTTGCTATAGGTCTTTCTTGAGTGTTAATCTGCATTTTTGCCATCAAGGCGCTGGCTACGGGATTTTGCTGATTGATAAAATCTCGCCATTGTAATTGATTTAACTGCACAACTTCGTAATTAAATTCCAAAATTCTCTTATTAGGAAAATCAATGCAATATGAATTTGGTTCTGGTGTGGTGGGTGTATCGTGGGAATAAATCACAATGGGATATATCGGGAGTGTATACTTTTCGTGTAACCGCGCAAAGTAGTTGAACATTCTCCGCTCAAAATCAGTTTGAGAATAAGATTGGTGTTCGATGTGGATAATAAATAATGTATCTTGATTTCTAAATGCGGCTTTGGCTGCAATATCAAGGATTTTTTTCTTTCCCTCGGTAACGTCGGTGAAGATTTCTTGCGGTAGAAACTCTATTGAGTCACGTTCCCAATATGCGCTGACTGCTGGGAAAAATAACTCGATAAACTCAGGAAAAAAGTTAGAGAGGAGTTCTTTAAATAAGCGATCGTGGTCAATCATTGGGAAGTTTTATCGGATTTTGTATTGCAAATTATTATAATATCAATTCTACATAGTTTGGAAAATACATATAGATTTGAACATTAACGACAATATCAGGGTTTTACCGTGCATTGCCCACCCTACTTGTATTACAAAATTAAATCAAAGTCTAATTTTAAATAACATGCACATTCTTGTGGTTTTAAACTTAGGAAAAGGAGACTTACAACATGGCTTTCCATCGGTGACAGCGCAACTTTGGGAAGCAGAAAAACTGACTCCAATGCAATTCACTGGAAGGTTGCCTGCAATGCCAAGACTCGATATTCTTTATCAGCATTGGCAATTATTATATGAATCTCTATATAGTCATCTTGCTTGGCGACGAACTCAAATAGTATATCCAGAATTTGAAATTGATGAAGATGATAGCGAAATTACTCATTTTTCTCATACTGAATTCCAGGAAGTATGTGGGGAATTAAAAACCCTATTTAATCATTGGTTAAGTGCAGATAGTTTTCTTAACATTGACCGCAAATTACGTACTCAATTAACACCAAAAGATGAAATTCATTTGGTCATTGTTGCGGAAAATTCCCAGGTTTTGAAATTGCCTTGGTGTTTGTGGGATTTTTTATCTGATTATCCGCAATCTGAAATTGCTTTGAGTCCTCCAGAATATGCTCGTTCTTTAAAATTAGCTATAAATAAAGCGAAAAAGAAAGTTAAGATTTTGTGTGTTTTAGGTAATAGTAGTGATATTAATGTTAGCCAAGATCAACAAATATTAGAAAAGCTGCCGGATGGAGATGTTAAATTTTTAGTGGAACCGACATCGCCAGAACTCAATGAAAATCTTTGGCAATCTGAATGGGATATTTTATTTTTTGCGGGACACAGTTCAAGTCAAGATAAAGGATGTATCCAAATTAATTCGACAGAGAGTCTGACAATTGACCAATTAAAATATGGTTTAAAAAAAGCAATATCCAACGGTTTAAAGTTGGCAATTTTTAACTCTTGTGATGGCTTGGGTTTAGCGCAGGATTTGGCAGATTTACATTTACCGCAAGTGATTGTGATGCGGGAACCTGTTCCTGACAGAGTCGCGCAAGAATTTTTGAAAAGCTTTCTTAGCGCTTTTGCTGGGGGTGAATCTCTTTATATATCTGTGCGAGAAGCACGGGAAAAGTTGCAAGGTTTGGAGGGGGAATTTCCCTGTGCGGCTTGGCTACCAGTAATTTGTCAAAATCCTGCGGAAATACCTTCTGCTTGGTGGGAATGGTGCGGTAAGCAAAATTCTGTGCGTTTGTTACCCAATCGCCGAGAATTGCGGAGAATTTTTGTATGCAGTTTAGTGAATACTCTGTTAGTAGGGGGAATCAGGTTTTTAGGGCTACTATCTCCCTTAGAATTATGGGCTTTTGATTTGTTGATGCGATCGCGCATTCCAGAAAAACCCGATGACCGCATTCTTGTAGTAACTGTAACTCCTGAAGATGTCCAAGCACAAGGTTTAGAACCCCGCTTTGGTTCTTTATCTGACGCTACCTTGAATCGATTGCTACAAAAATTGGCAAAATCTCAACCTGCGGCGATTGGTTTGGATATCTACCGAGATTATCCCAGCCAAAAACCAGAACTAGCCAAGCAATTACAGCAAAATCAGCGTTTGATTGGCATTTGCAAGCGTCCAGATATCAAAGATGATCCTACAGGCACTTTACCACCACCAGAGATTGCTGAAGCCAGGCTAGGATTTAGCGATTTTGTTCAGGATAACGACGGCGTTGTGCGGCGTCATCTATTATTTATGACACCCAATACTATTTCCCGTTGTACCGCTAGCTACGCATTTAGTACGTTACTAGCATTTCACTACTTATACGGTCGGGGAATTGCGCCAAAATTTACACAAGATAATAATCTGCAACTCGGTAATCAAATATTTCCATCTATCGCCAGTCGCACAGGTGGGTATCAAAGTGTGGATGCTGGAGGTAGCCAAATACTGCTAAACTATCGTGCTATGGTTAACCCCCAGACGATCGCTCAACAAGTTTCCCTCAAGGATATTTTTAGCGATCGCGTTAATCCCAAAGCCATCCAAAATCGGATCATCTTAATTGGTGTCGTAGATCGCAGCGTCGGTGATTATTGGGCTACCCCTTGGGGTGCAGGTTCCTCAGATAAAATTCCTGGCGTGCTGGTTCACGCACACATGATTAGCCAAATCCTTAGTGCTGTTTTAGACCAAAGACCCCTATTGTGGGTTTGGACTGGCTGGGGAGAAATCCTCTGGATTGGCGTTTGGTCGGTTGTTGGTGGTGTAGTTGCTTGGCGATGCTCTAAATTGTTAATTATGAGTGCGATCGTCGTTACTTCAGAAATTACACTAGTTTTTTGCTGTTGGATATTACTAAATGTTGGCGGTTGGGTACCTCTGCTTGCACCTGTGGTTAGCTTGTTGTTAGCGAATGGTACGGTTTTTTATCATCAGTATTTAACAGCTAAAACTCAAGATTCACGTTATTGAGTCATTGAGGACGAGGAAACCCCGCCCCTACAAAAAACTGTACTTCAATTGGTATAAGAATTACAAATTAAGCATAACGATACTAGCTGTTCATGTTAAGTAAATAATCAACACATGACCCATTGGATGCTAAAAATGGCAAGAACTACAGAGACTAATCCTCAGAGGATCTTGTGGCTGCAAGTTGGAGGTTTAGCCACAATACAGGGAGCAATTACCCTTTGTTGGGTGATTTATAACTTCTACATACCCCAATTACTAGTAGAAATCGGCTTCTCACGGGATTTAGCAATTGGGTTGGTGGTTGTGGAAAATGCCTTGGCGATTGGCATGGAACCTTTAATGGGTGGACTTTCAGACAAAGCCAGGCGTTGGACAGCTAGTCGTTTTCCGTTTATCTCCGCAGGTGTGATTCTCTCATCAGCGTTATTTATTGTAATTCCATCATTAGTAACGTTTCTCCCGCCAACGGACGCTACACGGTGGATTTTTTTGTTTGTGGTAGTTGGCTGGGCTTTGGCGATGACGGTGTTTCGCAGTCCGGCGATCGTTTTATTAGGAAGATGTGCAGCCAAACCAGAATTACCTTTAGCAGCAAGTTTGCTAACTTTGGTAGGGGGAATAATTAGCGCATTTCGACCAATTAGTAATAATTTGCTCCTCAGTTTAGGGGCAGTTTTTACCTTTAGTTTCGGGTCATTTGTTTTGCTGGCTGCTGCTTTTGTCTTGCGATTTGTCACGCCACCAGAAAAACCCGTCAATCCCACAATTGAAACACCGAATTTATCAGAACAATTGCCACGGGCATTAGCTATTCTTTTAGGAAGTGGTTTTGGCATAGCTTGCGGTTCCCGATTACTAATGGACGTTTTAGGAAAGCTACTGAAGATAGAATTAAATACTGATAATATTGATGGCATGATGTTTGTGATTAGCATCTCATTAGCATTTGCTGCTTTGCCAGCAGGTGTATTTGCTACTAAAATTGGCAACCGCAAAGCGATAGTTTGGAGTATTTGTGCCATCTCAATATTGATAATATCTATGTTATTTGCCGGGGCAAAACTGCCTTTAATTATCATGATTATTGGTGCGTTTAGTTTGATAATTAACGGTGCAATTCCCTTTGCATTGTCTCTAGTATTTCCAGAGAGGTCTGGTGTAGCCTTGGGAACATATTTCGGGGGTGGAGCGTTAGCGGGAGCTTTACTACCAATATTTTTACCAGAATTGCCTAATTTGTCACCTATATCTGAAGGTTTTATGAGTAGTGTAGCGTTTTTGATCACAGGTGCATGTGTGACTGCTAGTCGCACTATTAATCAGGCTCAATCAATAAATAATGATGACTGATACTTCGACTACGCTCAGTACAAGTAACTGTTGACTGATAACTGATATGACTAAATCGCAATTTTATATCCAAATAATTAAGGGTGCTGCTATCATCGCACTCTGTGCAAGTTGTTCTCTAAATAATAGAGAACAAATAACTGCTGGACTTCCTGATTCAACAGCAATAAAATTTGCACCGCCGCCACCACCAACTAGTCGCGGTGAACCTACGGGAAGAGCGCAAGGAGGCGCAGGGAGGGGTTGTGAACCAACAGCATTAGTACCATTGACTAAATCTACTGATGGTGAATTATTGTGGGGTTTAACTGTTGCGGAACGTCCAACTTTTTGGTTTGGCTTACCCAGGAATTTAACAACTAAAGATGCGATCGCATTTGTTCTACGAGATGAGTTGGGTAAAGAAGTTTATCAAACTATGTTCAAAACTTTACAAACACCACAAGGTGTTGTGAATTTTGCTATGCCTAAAAAAGTGCCACCTTTAAAAATTGGTAAACTTTATGGTTGGTCTTTCTCTATCTACTGCGATTTTCAAACTGTCGAAGATAAACCAGGAACAGTTCAAGGTAAGATTCAACGAGTCCCGATTTCTGCAACGCTGAAAAATCAACTAGTAAATGCTAAAACACCTGAAGCACAAGCAATTATTTACGCCAAAAATGGTATTTGGTTTGATGCTTTGACAACTCTGGGAGTCGATATGCGCGGGGGAAAAGAAAAAGCGATCGCCTCAACTTGGGATGATTTACTACACCAGGTGAATTTAGAAAAAGTCGCCTCACTTCCCATTGTTCCCTGTTGTAACCAGACGCAATCATCAAATTAGAGAAAAAAGTAGCAAAACACCAGAAGTACATAAAATAGAAGCAATGGACACTTGTGTCCAATTCTTTAATAGAATTCAGCATCAAATTTCTGAATATAGTTTTTTTGCCTCCTTCCTTGCTTTTGTTCAATCCATAACTACATCTGCACAGAAAGGGTATAAATACGGTTGCATGAATGCCAAATCATGGCAGTAAAATTCAACAGATAAGTCCTAATTTTCTCGGATTGAAAGCTGTGAATGCTCAGTCAGATCAGCATTGACTACTGAAAATTTTGTCATGTAAACAATTGCTTTAAAAAATGACATTACTATCTATCGCTCAAAAAAGAAAAATTAAGGTTGAGTAAAAACTAGAGGATGCTTTTATGTACGGATTAGTAAATAAGGCTATTCAGGATATGGTATGTAGCCGCTTTGGTGAGGGAATTTGGCAAGAAATTAAGCAGAAAGCTGAGGTAGATGTAGACGTTTTTATTAGCATGGAAGGCTATCCCGATGACCTGACTCACAGGTTGGTGAAAGCTGCTAGTGTTATTCTAGGTTTATCTCCGGCAGATATTATGCAAGCCTTTGGGGAATTCTGGGTGCAATACACATCTGAGGAAGGCTATGGTGAGATGATTGATATGAGTGGGGAGACACTACCTGAGTTTCTAGAAAACCTTGACAATCTTCATGCTCGTGTAGGAGTCAGCTTTCCTAAACTTCAGCCGCCATCATTTGAGTGTAGTGATATGGAAGAAGGTTCTCTAAGCTTACACTATCATTCTCACAGAGAGGGACTAACTCCTATGATTCTTGGTTTGGTTAAAGGTTTAGGAACGAGATTTGATACAGAAGTTGATATTACTCAAACCCAAAGTCGGGATGATGGTGCTGAACATGATGAATTTTTAGTGAAATATAAACCACAGTAAGCTCTATATAAATGGTTCTTCCTCACCTCAACCTTTCGCCAGAATTATTTTCCAAAGCTTTTCCATTCCATTTTGTATTTAATCGGAAGGGAGAAATTTTGCAGACTGGAAATGTTTTAGAGCGTGTTAGTTCTGAACCGCTAGTTGGTAGTCAGATTGAACAGCATTTTCAGATCAAGCGTCCCAATATTCCGATTGATTTTGATACCATTAATAAAAAATGCCGCTCTCTTTTCATTTTGGAATTTCTCCATAATGGAATGCATCTTAAGGGTGAAATGCTCTATCAACAAGAGCAAGAAATTATATTTTTTCTAGGTTCTCCCTGGATTACTAATACAGCTAGCCTTGCTCCTCTGGGAATCAAACTTAAAGATTTTGCAATTCACGATCCAATTACTGATTTTCTATTTCTATTACAAGCTAAGAATACTGCTCTAGCTGATACTCAAAAATTAACTGCAGAACTCACCAAGCAACGTACAGAATTACAGAATGCGCTACAACTCAAGGATCATCTCACAATTGCTCAAACCCAGGCTCAAGAGCTAGAAAAATCCCTTAAGGAATTACAGCAAACTCAAGCTCAATTAATTCAGGCTGAGAAAATGTCTAGCCTAGGACAATTAGTTGCAGGAATCGCTCACGAAATTAATAACCCAGTTAACTTTATTTATGGTAACTTAAATTATATTAATGATTACACTCAAGACCTGATAAAGCTTGTCAAGCTTTATCAGAAGTTTTATGCAAATCCTGAACCAAAAATTCAAGATTTTATTGAAGCAATTGAGTTAGATTTTTTACTGGATGATTTGCCTAAAATTATCAATTCTATGCGAATAGGAACCGAACGTATCACAGAGATTGTCTTATCTCTGCGAAATTTCTCTCGTCTTGATGAGGCGGATATGAAAATGGTTGATATTCACCAAGGGATTGATAGTACTTTACTGATTTTACAGAGTCGGCTGAAAGAACACGCTGGTCATCCTAAAATTGAGATTGTAAAAAATTACGGAAATTTACCTTTGGTTGATTGCTATCCTGGTCAACTAAATCAAGTATTTATGAATATTATCAGTAATGCAATTGATGCATTAGATAGCTATAATAGTGAACGCTCTATCACAGAAATTCAGGCTCATCCTAGTAAAATTACAATTACTACAGAAGTTCGGGAAACACAATATGTTGCTATCCGAATTACTGATAATGGTTTAGGAATAAAAGAAACAGTTCAAGAACGACTCTTTGATCCATTTTTCACAACTAAGCCTGTGGGTAAGGGTACGGGATTGGGTTTATCAATTAGTTATAAGATAATAGTTGAAAAGCACAGAGGACATCTAAGATGTGTATCAGAACTTGGTAAGGGAACAGAGTTTTGCATTGAAATTCCTTTATCGATGAATAGTCAAGCTAATAATTATGTTCAATCAATCAGTTTAGGCGAATAAATATCCTAGATAAGTAGATGGGCATAAATAAATATAATACGTTCTGTCATTGCGTTCGCAATGGCATCTTACGTTTAATTACGCCTACCTACTTATTACGTCAAATATTGATATCGATACGTTACTAAATCCTTAAGAATGGTGCGTTACGCGAAACGCTAACGTACCCTACTGGAATGACACGACTATATTTCAAAATTCACGCATAAATCCCATAGCTGTTCGCTAGAATTTTTGAGTTTATTTAATAGATAGGACTACTATAGGAATCCGGTTTGATTATTGAAAAAATCTCCGTATCTGTAGGGTGGGCAATGCCCACCAAAACCATGATACGGTGGGCAATGCCCACCCTACCTTGAATTTTTGAATTTATTTAAAATATTGGGTTATATTTTTATCTTAACTATATTTCAAGTTAAACCAACGTATGAAAAAGTTGATTCCGACGATCGCATTAATTATTTGTTCTATCTTGATTGTCAGTTGTGGCAATTCACAAACTGATATTACTAAAGAAACTCCCAAAAATCCAGTCGAAAAAGCTCAGACGGAATCTGTACAAGAAACTTCTACAAGTTCTCAACCAAAAGCTGAAAAAACACCGAATGATGCTAACAAAGAACCCAAAATTGGGACAATTAAAGAAATGGTTAATGGCGACCTTAAATGCTATGTCACTTTAGTAGATGAAACCGGAAAAGAACATAATCTAGGTGCAGCATTTGATGTTTGTGAAAAACCAGAAACTTTTGTCAACAAAAAAGTCAGTTTAGATTATGCAATAGAGTCAGTTAGTGATTGTCAAAGTGCTGAACCTTGCGGTAAAACTAAAAAAGAATTGCTAATTACCAAAATCTTGATTTTGGGTAATAAATGAAATTAGGGCAAAATTCTATCACCAGTAATAGGATCAAACAGAAACAACCGATGCAAATCTAGTTGTAAAGAAAGGCGATCGCCTGGACGCAAACGCACATCTCCACCCACTTGCACATTCAACACCCCGGTTACACCAGGTAAAGCAGCACGAATCAAAGTTTCTCTCCCCAAAGGTTCCACCAGTTTCACTTCAACCGATAAATCTCCGCTCTCTTGTTCTAGGAGTCTTAGCGGTTCGTTAATATCAATATGTTCTGGACGAATCCCCAAATCCACACTTTGTCCCTGACGCAGTTGGAGATTTTCCAGCATATCTGGGGGAATTACTAATAACTGTCCATTGATATTAAAAGTATCATCCTGATAAATAGCAGGCAAAATATTCATGGGGGGACTACCTAAAAAAGTTGCTACCATCTGGTTAGCAGGACTTTGATAAATAGTTTGGGGGTCGCCGATTTGTTGAATTCGTCCCCTATTTAATACTACAATCTGATCAGCCAAAGTCATCGCCTCGACTTGATCGTGGGTGACATAAATAGTCGTAATTCCCAAATTTTGATGTAGCTGTTTTAATTCTGCTCTTGTATCATCTCGCAATTGGGCATCTAAATTAGACAGAGGCTCATCAAGTAAAAACACTTGTGGTTGACGGGCGATCGCCCTTCCTAATGCTACCCGCTGCTGCTGTCCCCCAGAAAGCTCTTTGGGTTTGCGATCTAGCAAGTCATCTAAAGAAAGCGATCGCGCCACACTCATCACCCGTTCTTGAATGATTTTTGGGTCAACTTTCCGCATTTGCAACCCAAAAGCGATGTTTTGGGCCACCGTCATGTGTGGATAAAGAGCGTAGTTTTGGAACACCATCGCCACATTCCGCTGTCTGGCGGGGATATTGTTTACCAAGCGATCGCCAATAAAAAGTTTACCTGATGTCGCGGTTTCCAAGCCGGCGATCGTTCGCAAAATGGTAGACTTACCGCAACCAGAAGGCCCAACCAAAACCCAAAACTCACCATCGGGAATTTCAAAAGAAATATCTTCGATCGCGGTGACGTTGTTGAATCTACGCTTAATATCTTCTAAACGAACATTTGCCATGATCCGATTTAAAATTGTAGATTTGGGACTTAATCGTCCACATGAACTGTAGGTGTAGGAGGTTGATTTTCTTGCATAATTCTGATCAAAAACCTGAGAGCCTCATTCACCGCATCAGCATTAGGAAACATCTGTGCTACGTCAGGTTCTAAACGAATTGTTGTCTGTCCAAAACTCTTTCTTCCCACGCCAAACTTTCTAACTTTTAGGCTCTTTAAGTCATACTCTGAGCGCAGATCATCTTCCATATTTTGGTTTACCCTTCTTGATAGGCTTCTCGTTCGGCTGACGTGACAACTCTCGCACTAATGAGGCGCATCGAATCTCCTCTCTCCGTATACGATACGATTAGCAAGCGTCTCTGGTTTGACTCTCCCACTATTAAGTAACGTTGTTCATCTCCAGAGTGGTCGGGATCGTAAAAGTCAACATAAAGTGGATCGTCAAAAACGGTTTTGGCTTCTGCAAACGAAACCCCATGCTTTGACAGATTTATTACCGCTTTATTTTCGTCCCACTCAAAATTCATGGAATTATTGTAACATTTTGTATCTCACAATCATTTTTCTAGATTTTTCGACCAAACAGGGTGAGCAAATAAAGAAGCAATGACCCGCACTCCCCGTAGTTGATTAGACAGGGGCAAGTGACCCTTAGGCGCGTTTAAATCCCAGGTAAACTCGTGAGGGTATCGCGTCCAGTTATTGCCATTTTTCCAGCCAATTTTAGACCAGAAATCATCCCATTTTTTGCCTAAACCCAGCCAAATTTCTCGCTGTACTGAAAAGCCAAATTTACCTTCAGAGTGGACTAACCACAAAGTATTAATGGTTTGTAGGTCAATAGCAGGAAAATTATCTACATCTGTAAAATACAACCATTTTCTTTGTACTGCAGTTGGCCCTGCGAGTTCACACATTTTTTGGATGGTGGCCAGATCCGCCGCTTGGAAGTCTTGGATGGCGAGTAACTGTTGCAAGGGATTGTAATTAATCCCGCACTCTGATTTTAGAGGTACAATTCCTTCAGGAAAATTATTTTGCAGGAATTCTTGGACTTTAGGTGCATCAGATTTATGAAGGACTTGATAGGCTTTGCCATCAACCCAAGTCGCCGGGGTGTCACGACGTTTCAGTAAAAATTCCATCAATACATCTAACCCCTCATTACCCAAGTCAGCTAACTGGGGGATTATTTGTTCTTGGACTCGAAGAGATCCAGTATTTAACTGGAGGCTGAGGGAGTCGATGTCATTAGCAGGGACTGATACAATCATTGGGTCTGTCATGCCATTATTCGTGTTAGCGGGAGCGTGAAAAGCGATCGGCTATCGGGTATTCTACAAAGCGAAGCAGTGATAGCGAAAAGTAGTTTACTATTTTTGATCGTACAAAATAGCAATGGTTTCACTGAATCCCGCACCTTAGCCCCAAATAATTTACCAGGGGAAAAAGGGGAAGCTCTGCGCCTCATGGGGATGAGGGGGATGAGGAGGATAAGGGAGATGGGGAGGATGAGGAGGAGAAATAATCTGGTAATTGTTTCCTTATATCCCTAGTCCCCAGTCCCCAGTCCCCCATGCCCAACGCCGTATCATTCAGGAGTGTGTGAAGTATGTACGATAAGATTAACCCTCCCACAAGCGGAGCAAAAATTACCTTCAAAGATGGTGAGCCGATTGTGCCAGACAATCCGATTATCCCTTTTATCCGGGGTGATGGTACAGGGATAGATATTTGGCCGGCTGCTCAAAAAGTACTCGATGCAGCGGTAGCAAAGGCATATAAAGGCAAGCGTCAAATTAGTTGGTTTAAGGTCTACGCTGGCGATGAAGCTTGTGATTTATACGGTACATACCAGTATTTACCACAAGATACTTTGACGGCAATAGGAGAATATGGCGTTGCTATTAAAGGCCCACTGACTACTCCTGTCGGCGGTGGGATTCGTTCCTTAAATGTGGCACTGCGACAAATTTTTGACTTGTATACCTGCGTGCGTCCTTGCCGCTACTATGCAGGTACGCCCTCACCCCACAAAAACCCCGAAAAACTCGATGTGATTGTCTATCGGGAAAATACAGAAGATATTTATTTGGGCATTGAGTGGCGACAAGGGAGTGAAATAGGCGATCGCTTAATTAAAATTCTCAACGAAGAATTGATTCCCGCGACTCCAGAACATGGCAAAAAACAAATTCCCTTAGATTCGGGCATTGGCATCAAACCAATCAGCAAAAAGGGTTCCCAGCGCTTAGTCCGACGCGCCATTAAACACGCCCTCCTACTCCCCAAACACAAAAAACAGGTGACTTTGGTGCATAAGGGCAACATCATGAAATACACCGAAGGCGCTTTTCGTGATTGGGGTTATGAACTAGCAGCCAGCGAATTTCGCCCAGAAACGGTGACTGAACGGGAATCTTGGATTTTGAGTAACAAGGAGAAAAACCCCGATATTTCCTTAGAAGATAACGCCCGTCAGATTGATCCTGGGTTTGATGCCCTGACGCCTGAAAAGAAATCACAAATTGTCCAGGAAGTCAAAGAAGTTCTGGAATCAATTTGGGAAACTCATGGAAATGGCAAATGGAAAGATAAAGTTTTGGTTAATGACCGGATTGCTGACAGTATTTTTCAACAAATCCAAACCAGACCCGATGAATATTCGATTCTGGCGACGATGAACTTAAACGGTGATTATCTGTCAGATGCGGCGGCGGCGATCGTTGGTGGACTGGGGATGGGGCCAGGGGCAAATATTGGCGATGTCTGTGCCATCTTTGAAGCCACCCACGGCACCGCACCCAAACACGCCGGCTTAGATCGGATTAATCCCGGTTCGGTGATTTTGTCTGGTGTAATGATGCTGGAGTATCTGGGTTGGCAAGAAGCCGCAGACTTGATTAAAAAAGGCTTAGGAGATGCGATCGCTCACAGTCAAGTCACCTACGATTTAGCCCGGTTGCTAGAACCAGCAGTAGAACCACTCAAATGTTCTGAATTTGCCGAGGCCATAATTCAGCACTTTGGCTAATTAGGGACTGGGGAATAGGGCATAGGGAGATGAGGGAGATAAGGGAGAAATAATTAATTCCCCCATGCCCAATGCCCCAATCCCCAATCCCCAACTTTTTGTCGCCTCAATCTAAGAAAATAAAAACTACTGACGGTTTTAATTGATTAGGCTACAAAACTCTTATGACTATTAATCGACGCCATTTCTTGTTTTTACTCGCAGCTAGTGCAGGTGGTTTTACATTAGATGCTTGTGCTTTGGCACAGACTTCTCCTCAAGGAACCGAAACAACTCCCGGCATAGCACTAGATACAACAACAGGATCTGTCAAGCTACCACCTTTGCCCTACGCCTACGAAGCACTAGAACCACACATCGATGCTAAAACAATGCAGTTTCACCACGATAAGCACCACGCAGCTTATGTGAAAAACCTGAATGCGGCATTAGAGAAACACCCGGAACTGAAAAATAAAAGTGTTGAAGAACTATTACGCAAGCTTGACACCGTACCAGAAGATATTCGTAAAGTAGTACGCAATAATGGTGGTGGACATGTGAACCACTCCATGTTTTGGCAAATCATGAAACCAAAGGGTGGTGGAGATCCCACAGGAGAAATTGCCACAGCAATCAATCAAAATTTTGGCAGTTTTGCAGCTTTCAAAAAACAATTCAATGAAGCTGGCGCTAGTCGTTTTGGTAGTGGCTGGGCTTGGCTGGTTCGCACTAAAGATGGCAAGCTAGAAGTTACATCTACAGCTAACCAAGACAGTCCCCTAAGTGCAGGTAAGTATCCCATTTTGGGCAATGACGTTTGGGAACATGCCTATTATCTCAATTACCAAAATCGCCGCGCCGATTACTTAGAAGCTTGGTGGAATGTGGTGAATTGGGAAGAGATTAACAAGCGGTTTGCTGCAGCTAGTAAATTTGCTTAAGCGTTGCCATTAGATAAGTAATTTAACAGTTAATTTGGGTGGATCTTACCCACCCAATGAAAACTACTAATGTAGAAAAACATCGGGGACAGTTAAGCTGCATTTCTCTACCAGGAAAGGGTACAGAATTTATCATTGAAATTCCGGTGTGAATTGTGCTTCTTATAGTTAAACAACTTCAGATATCTGGGAACACTAAGTCCAGAAATCTTTAGGATTTAGCAGTATGGCTATCACTCAAGTCAACATTCCCGGATATCACGTCAACGAAGAACTCTACAATGGTTCAAGAACCCTGGTTTATCGCGGTTATCGAGAAACTGACTCATTACCTGTAGTGATTAAACTGCTGAAAAATCCCTATCCCAGTTTCAGCGAATTAGTGCAGTTTCGCAATCAATACACCATTGCCAAAAATCTCAACTCATCTCTAATCATTCAAACCTACAGCCTAGAAACCTATCAGAATGGCTATGCACTGGTGATGGAAGACTTTGGGGGTATTTCTCTCAAAAATTATTTCACCTCACCAGAGACGCGATGTATCGCATCTCTACAAGAGTTTTTACAAATAGCGATCGCACTGTGCAATACCTTAGATGTATTGTATCGCGATGCCTCCGGCGGGCTACGTCTACGCATTATTCATAAAGATATCAAACCCGCCAATATTTTAATTAATCCCGAAACAAAAGAAGTTAAATTAATCGACTTTAGTATTGCATCTTTACTACCACGAGAAACGCAAACACTAATCAATCCCAATGTATTAGAAGGGACACTAGCTTATATTTCCCCAGAACAAACAGGAAGAATGAATCGCGGGATTGACTACCGCACAGATTTTTATTCTCTGGGTGTGACTTTCTACGAATTACTTACAGGAAAGTTACCTTTTGCATCAAACGATCCAATGGAGTTGGTACATTCTCATCTTGTAAAACAACCAGAACAAGTCACAAGTGCAGAGATTCCGCAGGTGATTTCAGATATAGTCATGAAATTGATGGCGAAAAATGCTGAAGATAGATATCAGAGTGCTTTAGGTTTGAAATTTGATTTAGAAAAATGTTTACATCAGCTACAAGAAAGTGGTACGGTTCAAGGCTTTGAAATTGCACAAATGGATGTGTGCGATCGCTTCATCATCCCCGACAAACTTTATGGACGAGAAACCGAAGTTCAAACATTACTTGATGCATTTGAGCGAGTCAGCCTTGGGGCAACAGAAATGATGTTGGTAGCTGGGTTTTCGGGTATTGGGAAAACTGCGGTTGTCAACGAAGTTCATAAACCAATTGTGCGGCAACGCGGTTATTTTATTAAAGGAAAATATGACCAATTTCAACGCAATATTCCCTTTAGTGCCTTTGTGCAAGCATTCCGAGATTTAATGGGACAATTGTTAAGCGAAAGTGATGCACGAATTCAACAATGGAGAAACCAAATATTAGAGGCTGTTGGAGAAAATGGACAAGTAATTATTGAAGTTATCCCCGAACTAGAAAAAATTATTGGCGAACAACCACCCGCTATAGAATTATCAGGAAATGCGGCACAAAATAGATTTAATTTATTATTTCAAAAATTTACCCAAGTCTTTACCAGTGCTGAACATCCCTTAGTGATGTTTTTAGATGATTTGCAATGGGCGGATTCAGCATCGCTTAACTTAATGCAGCTTTTAATGGCTGATACTAAGTATCTTTTATTAATTGGTGCGTACCGTGATAACGAAGTCAATCCAGGACATCCATTAATCTTAACTTTGAGCGAAATTGAAAAAAAACAAGCAACGATTAATACGATTAATTTAACAGCACTCAGTCAATTACAAGTAAATCTATTAGTTGCTGATACGCTGAAATGTACAAAAGATTTGGCATGGACTCTTTCTCAATTAGTCTCTCAAAAAACTCAAGGAAATCCGTTTTTCGCTACGCAATTTCTCAAAGCATTGCATCAAGAAAATCTCATTCAATTTGATTTTGAGTCAGGCTGTTGGCAATGTAGCATTGCACAAGTGATGACGCAAGCAGTTACAGATGATGTTGTTGCTTTTATGGCATTTCAATTACGAAAACTGCCACAATCAACTCAAGATATATTGCAGTTAGCTGCTTGTATCGGCAACCAGTTTGATTTAGCAACTTTAGCAATTGTTTCTGAACAATCCCAAATCGAAACGGCTTCAGATTTGTGGAAAGCGTTGCAGGAGGGATTAATTTTACCGCTTGGTGATGTTTATAAGTTTTATGTCGGGCAAGAAAGTCAAGCAGTGACTCAAAAAAATCAACAGACTGTTACATACAAATTTTTACATGACCGAGTACAACAAGCTGCCTATTCCCTAATTCCTGATGACCAAAAACAGACGACTCATTACCAAATCGGACAACTGCTTTTACAACAGATTTCCTCATCAGCAACAGAAGACCGTATTTTTGAAATAGTCAATCAATTAAATTATGGAACTGCTTTAATTAGCCAGCAAACAGAACGAGATGAACTAGCACAACTTAACCTCATCGTCTGTCAGAAAGCCAAAGCCGCTACCGCCTATCAAGCGGCTCGTGAATATGCCGCAGTGGGATTATCTCTGTTGCGGGAAAACGCTTGGCAACAGCAGTATGAAATGACCCTCGCCTTCCATGAATTAGCAGCGGAGGTGGCAATGCTAGGCGGTGACTTTGAGGCGATGGAACAGTTCATTAAGATCGTCATCGAACAGGCACACTTTTTACTAGAAAAGGTCAATGTTTACCGCATTAGAATTGAAGCAAATATCTACCAGAATAAACCGACTGAAGCCCTTGCGATCGGACAGAAACTGCTGCAACAGTTGGGCGTAACGATGACCGAATCACCAACACCAGAAGATATTCAACAGTCAATTCAAGAGATTAGAGAACTGATTGGAGATCGGAAAATTGAAGATTTTGTTCACCTGCCAGTGGTGACAGATGCTAACACAATTGCCATTATCCAGATTGCCAACACCAGTATACCAGCAGCTGTAACCTGTGGCTCTCCTTTGTTTTCATTACTGATTGGCCTATCAGTGAAATTATCCCTGCGGTACGGAAACATCCCTGCTTCAGCTTCTAGCTATGTTGGCTATACCCTCATTATGTGTAATTTCTTGCAAGATGTGGATTCAGCCATAGAGTTTGGTCAGTTGGCATTGAATGTAGTCTTAAAACTCGATGCTAAAGCGACTAAACCTGAAGTATTAGAGATATTGGGAGGGTTTGTCTTGCACCGAAAATCTCACATCAAAGCATCGTTACCTCTCTTAAGGGAGAGCTATGCAACAGGCCTAGAAGTTGGAAACCTGCAATACGCCGGATATAGTGGATACTGTTTCTGCCTGAATGCTTTTTGGTGCAGTCAGCCCCTTGCCACTGTGGAAAAGGATACACGCGCCTATTACAATGGTTTGGTGCAAATTAACCAATTAACACCGGCTAATTGGTGTCTGATCTATTTACAATCGATTCTAAATTTACTGGGTTTCGCAGAGCATCCTACCATTTTGTCTGGGTCAGCCTTGCAAGAAACGGAATTTCTGGCTCTGTTGCATTCTGCCAATGACCTCTTTGGGTTGTCTCACTTCTATGTGTATAAATTGACCCTTTGCTTTTTGTTTAGCGAGTTTGAGTCGGCTAACAACCATGCGCTTGAGGCGAAACGCTATTTGAGTGTTACTGCGGGAATGGTCAGTGAAGCTGCATTTTATTTCTATGATTCTCTGATTTCTCTGGGAATGTTAAGTCAACAGTTAGGCGAGGTGTCAACCTTACTAGAACGGGTGGCGCAAAACCAAACCAAGCTACAGCACTGGGCGCACCATGCCCCGATGAATTATCAGCATAAGGTTGATTTGGTAGAAGCTGAAAAATGTCGAGTCTTAGGACAGAAAAGTGAAGCAATTGAGCTATACGATAAGGCAATTTTTGGAGCCAAAGCCAACGAATATGTCCAAGAAGAAGCCCTTGCCAACGAACTGGCAGCAAGGTTCTACTTGAAGTGGGGCAAACAGCGCATTGCCCAGGAATATATGACTGAAGCCTATTACTGTTATGCTCGCTGGGGTGCAAAAGCCAAAGTCGCTGATTTAGAAACTCGCTATCCCCAATTACTTGCCCCTATATTACAGCAAAACCGTTCTCCCTTCTCTACTCACGAAACCATCTTTGCCTTGGGTAGTGTCACCTCCACCAGTGGAGCCACTTCCAGTAGTAGCAGCATCTCTGTAGCTTTAGATTTAGCTGCCATTCTCAAAGCTTCTCAAGCTATCTCAGGTGAAATTGAACTGGAAAAACTGCTTTCATCCTTGCTGGAAATCGTCATCGAAAATGCGGGGGCTGATAAATGCGTGTTGATGCTACTGCGAGACAGTTGCTTACTAATTAAAGGGTCAATTACTGTAGGGACAGAGCCAGTCGTATTGCAGAGTCTTCCTGTTGAAGATAGCCAAGATATTCCCTCAAAGCTGATTTACAAAGTCTTGCATAATCAAAAGACTGTTGTGCTGCTTGATGCGAGTACCGATCTCACTTTAGCTAGTGACCCGTATATCCTGCGTCAGCAGCCTAAAAGTGTCTTGTGTAGCCCAATTTTGCATCAAGGGAAGTTGATGGGCATTTTATATCTAGAAAATAATTTAGCGACGGGGGCATTTACAAGCGATCGCGTCGAACTACTCAACTTAATTTGCGCTCAGGCGGCGATTTCCCTAGAAAATGCTCGACTGTATGAGCGATCGCTAGAGTATTCCCAACAACTAGAGCGATCATTTCACGAATTGCAGCAAAAATCAGAAGATTTACAACAAGCTCAATTACAAATCGTCCAAAGTGAAAAAATGTCTGCGTTGGGTAACTTAGTTGCTGGTGTCGCTCACGAAATGAATAATCCTTTGGGCTTTATTGCAGCCAGTCTCAAACAAACTAAACCCACTATCGCTGATCTTGTTAATCATCTGGGACTATATCAATCAAGTTTCCCCAACAAAAATGAGGAAATCATTGACCACGCCGAAGAAATTGACTTGGAATATACCTTAGAAGACTTGCCCAAGATGATTGATTCTATGTCTATGGCATGTGACAGGTTAAAAAATATCAGTACCAGTCTCCGCACTTTCTCTCGTGCCGATAAGGACTACAAAGTACCATTTGATATTCACCAAGGTATCGATAGCACCATTTTAATTTTGAAACATCGTCTCAAGGCCAATGAACAACGTCCAGGCATTGAAGTTGTCACAAATTACAGGAATTTACCTCAAATAGAATGCTTCCCCGGTCAATTAAATCAGGTATTTATGAATATTCTGGCAAACGCTATTGATGCCTTAGAGGAGTCAAATCATGGACGCAGCTTTGAAGAAATTAAAGCCAATTCTAATCTAATTACAATTACAACCTCAGTCGAAAACCATCTAGTTAAGATTGCCATTACTGATAATGGAAAGGGTATGAATGAAGAGGTAAAACAAAAAATATTTGACCATTTATTTACAACAAAAGGTGTCGGTAAAGGCACAGGATTAGGGTTGGCAATCGCTCGTCAAATTGTTGAATCAACCCACGGCGGAAAATTGAGTTTTAATTCTGTTTTAGGTCTAGGTACTGAATTTATCATTGAAATTCCGGTATAGGTTGTCTCTTGAATGTTAACCAGCTTCAGATATCTGGGAATACTAAATCTGTAAATCATTCGGATTTAGCAGTATGGTCAGTATTCCCGGATATAAAGTAAGTGAAGAACTCTACGATGGTTCCAGAACTCTGGTTTATCGGGGGTATCGAGAAACTGACTCATTACCTGTAGTGATTAAACTGTTAAAAAATCCTTATCCGAGTTTGACCGAACTCTTGTCGTTTCGCAATCAGTACACCATTGCCAAAAATCTTAATTCACCGTTAATCGTCCAAACTTATAGCCTAGAACCATACCAAAATGGCTATGCATTGGTGATGGAAGACTTTGGGGGGATTTCTCTCAAAAAGTATTTCACCTCACTAAAGACGCAATATATCGCGTCTTTAGAAGAATTTTTAGAAATAGCGATCGCACTATGCAATGCCTTATATATATTGTATCGAGAACGGATTATTCATAAAGATATCAAACCCGCCAATGTTTTAATTAATCCTGAAACTAAACAACTTAAATTAATTGACTTTAGTATTGCATCTTTGCTACCACGAGAAACGCAGACACTAATCAATCCCAATGTGTTAGAAGGGACACTAGCTTATATCTCTCCAGAACAAACAGGCAGAATGAATCGGGGGATTGATTACCGAACTGATTTTTATTCTTTGGGTGTAACTTTCTACGAATTACTGACTGGAGTTTTGCCATTTCAATCAAACGATCCAGTGGAGTTGGTGCATTGTCACATTGCAAAAATTGCACCGTTAGTATGTGAAACTAATTTAGAAATTCCATCTGTAATCTCAAAAATTGTCAGCAAATTGATGGCAAAAAATGCTGAAGATAGATATCAGAGTGCATTAGGGCTGAAATTTGATTTAGAAAATTGTTTACATCAGCTACAAGTTGATGGTAGAGTTAATGGTTTTGAAATTGGACAAAGGGATGTGTGCGATCGCTTCATCATCCCAGACAAACTTTATGGACGAGAAATCGAAGTCGAAAACCTCCTCCAAGCATTTGAGAGAGTAAGTAAAGGTGCAACAGAAATGATTCTGGTAGCAGGTTTTTCAGGAATTGGTAAAACGGCGATTGTCAACGAAGTTCATAAACCGATTGTGCGCCAACGCGGTTATTTTATCAAAGGGAAATATGACCAATTTCAACGCAATATTCCCTTCAGTGCTTTTGTGCAAGCATTCCGGGATTTAATGGAGCAACTGTTAAGCGAAAGCGATGCACAAATTCAGCAATGGAGAAACCAAATATTATCAGCAGTTGGTGAAAATGGACAAGTAATTATTGAAGTTATCCCCGAATTATCAAAAATTATTGGTGAACAACCACCCGCCATAGAATTATCAGGAACGGCGGCAGAAAATAGATTTAATTTACTGTTTCAAAAATTCACTCAAGTTTTTACCAGCTTAGAACATCCCTTAGTGATGTTTTTAGATGATTTGCAATGGGCAGATTCGGCATCACTGAAGTTAATGCAGCTTTTAATGGCTGATACAGGTCATATGCTGTTAATTGGTGCGTACCGTGATAACGAGGTAAACCCGGTACATCCATTAATGTTGACTTTGAATGAGATTGAAAAAAAGCAAACAACGATTAATACAATTACCTTAGCACCACTGAATCAAGAAACAGTTAATCAATTAGTTGCTGACACACTTAAATGTTCCCAGGATTTGGCATTACCTCTTTCTCGATTAGTGTTTCAAAAAACTCAAGGAAATCCGTTTTTTTCTCTCCAGTTTTTGAAGGCATTACATCAAGAGCGACTGATTAACTTTACCCCCCCAACCCCCCCTTACCAAGGCAGGGCTACGGGGGGGTGGCAATGTGATATTGCCCAAATTAATCAACAGGCAGTTACAGATGATGTTGTTGAATTTATGGCGTTGCAGTTAGAAAAATTACCATTAGCAACCCAGAATATCCTCAAGTTAGCATCTTGTATTGGCAACCAGTTTGATTTAGCAACTTTGGCAATTGTTTCAGAACAATCCCAAATTAATACGGCTACTGCTTTGTGGAAAGCATTGCAAGAAGGATTGATTTTACCGATTAGTGAGGTTTATAAATTTTATCAAGGAGAAGAAAGCGAACAATTGGCACTGTCATATCAGAATATTGAGAAAAAAATAGCTAAATATGCCTTCTTGCATGACAGAGTACAGCAAGCAGCTTATTTCTTGATTTCCGATGCACAAAAAACAGCAACTCATCTCAAAATTGGACAATTATTGAGAGAAAATTTGTCTGAGTTAGAGATTGAAGAAAAACTCTTCGATCTGGTTGGGCATTTGAATTTAGGAATTGAGTTAATTAGTCAAGCAAGCGATCGCCAAACCCTAGCTCAACTCAACTTCAAAGCTGGTAGTAAAGCCAAAAATGCTACTGCATACACCGCCGCTAGAGTGTATTTCCAAACTGGGATCGCCTTACTCCAGCCCAACTGCTGGCAAACACAGTACGAATTAGCCTTGAACCTGCATTTGGCAGTAACCGAAGCCAGCTATTTAAATAGTGACTTTGAGAGTATGGAAGAGATGGCTGGAGTGGTTTTGCAGAACGCCCAGACCATTTTTGACAAAGTGAAAATCTACGAAATTAAAATTGTGGCACTAACGGCTCAAAGCCAAATATTAGAGGCGATCGCCGTCGGTGCAGATGTTCTGAGTCAATTAGGGGTGGATTTACCAAGTGCGCCAGAGCCAGCCGAAATCGGCAAAGCCTTGGAATACGTAAAAGAGCAACTCCAAGGCAGAGAAATTGCTGAACTGATTGACTTACCTGTGATGAGCGATCGCAGCGCGATCGCCGCAATGCAATTATTAGGAATATTGTTTGCACCAATATTACTGGGAAATCCGGGTTTAATGCCCCTGTTGAGCGCAACGATGGTGCGGTTGTCGCTCCAGTTTGGCAATACCCCCGCCTCGACGGTAGGATATGCGATTCACGGTATGGTGCTATGTGCTTTTTTGAGCGAAGTTGAAACTGGCTATAAGTTTGGTCTTTTAACTCTCTCGTTGCTAGAAAAATTGAATGAGCGGAGTATATGTCTCCCTTTAAGCCTCTTTGGGGCTTTCATCCAACATCGCCAGCAATCATTTTTGGCAACGCTATCGACAATGAAAGATAGCTACACCAATGGTATGGAAACAGGTAGTTTTCTGTACGCTGGCTACAGCATACAATGTTACGGATATATAGCGCTGTTCGCTGGTGTAAATTTAAATACGTTGTCAGCCGAATTAGCTCCTTACAGTGTGGTTCTGACTCAGGCGAAACAAAATGCAGCGTGTATTCTATTGGATACAGTGCGGCAAGTGGTGGAGAATTTGCGAGAAACAGGGAGCCAACCCCATCGCTTAATGGGCATTGTCTACGATGAAACAATTATGCTGCCAAAGCACCAGCAGGATAATGATTTCACAGCGATCGCCTACGCCTATACCTACAAGCTGATGCTTGCTGCTCTCTGGGGCAATTATCATGCTGCCCTTGACTATATCACCGGCATCAAGCCCTATTTTATGGCAGCAGCAGGGGCGGTACATATTCCCGTTTTCCATTTTTATGCTGCCCTCACATACCTAGCACTCTTCCCCACTCAGCCAGAAGCAGAACAAGCCCAAACTCTTGTTGAGGCGCAAACTCACCAAACAATTCTGCATCAATGGGCAGAAAATGCCCCGATGAATCACTTACATAAATGGTATCTAGTGGAGGCTGAACGGTATCGAGTGTTGGGTGAAAAAGCCGTAGCTAGTGAGTATTATGACGAAGCCATTGCTCTGGCTAAAACACATCAGTTTATTCATGAAGAAGCCTTAGCCAATGAACTAGCGGCAAAATTTTACCTTGACTGGGGCAAACAGCGGATCGCTGGGGAATACATGATTGAAGCCTACTACAGCTATATTCGTTGGGGTGCGAAAGCCAAAGTTGCTGACTTGGAAAGACGCTATCCGCAACTGCTTGTTCCCATCCTCCAGCAAACTCGTTCTCCCCTGTCAATTAATGAAACTATCTTGGCACTGGGGAATGTCATATCCACTAGTTCCCCCACTTCCAGTACCAATGTCTCTGTTGCTTTAGATTTAGCTGCCATTCTCAAAGCTTCCCAAACTCTGTCAGGGGAAATCGAACTCGAAAAATTGCTCTCAGTATTGCTGGCGATCGCCATTGAAAATGCGGGGGCTGATAAATGCGTATTAATGCTGTTGCAAGACAATCACCTATCGATTGAAGGTTCAATTACCCTGGGGACAGAGCCAATCTTGTTGCAGAGTTTTCCTGTTGAAGATAGCCAGGATATTCCCCTCAAGTTGATTTACAAAGTCTTGCACAACAGGCATACCACTATGCTAATTGATGCAAGTGCCGATCCGACCTTAGCCAATGACCCCTATATCATTCGTCAGCAGCCTAAGAGTATCTTGTGTAGCCCGATTTTGCATCAAGGTAAGTTGATGGGCATTTTATATCTAGAAAATAACTTAGTGACGGGGGCATTTACAAGCGAACGCTTACAAGTTCTCAATTTTCTCACTACTCAAGCAGCAATTTCTCTAGAAAACGCTCTATTATATCACAAATTAGAGGACTATTCCCATACTCTAGAGCAAAAAGTAGAAAAGCGTACCCAGGAAATCACAGAAAAGGCCACTCAGCTAGAATCAACACTAGAGAAACTTTACTCGACTCAATCCCAACTAATTCAAGCCGAAAAAATGTCCGGTTTGGGACAGTTAGTTGCTGGGATTGCTCATGAAATTAATAATCCGATTAATTTCATCTATGGCAACTTACAACCAGCAAGTGAATATGTGGCATCTTTAATTGAATTAAATAATTTATATCAGCGACTTTACCCGCAACCATTGCCAGAAATTGCCGAAAAAATCGCCGATATTGAGCTAGAATTTATATCTAATGATTTACAAAAGCTCCTGTCATCGATGAGAGTAGGAGCAGATCGTATCCGTCAAATTGTGCTGTCACTGCGAAATTTTTCCCGTTTGGATGAATCAGAAATAAAATCAGTAGACATTCATTCTGGGATTGATAGTACGCTGTTGATTTTGCAGCATCGACTTCAAAGTAATAGTAAACATCCAGAAATTGAAGTAATTCAAAAATATGGTCAACTCCCTTTAGTTAATTGTTATGCCTCTGCTCTGAATCAAGTATTTATGAATCTGATCAACAATGCCATTGATGCCTTAGAAGAATCAGAGAGAAATCGCCAACTGACTATTACAATTCAGACAGAATTTACAGAATCAAAAAAGGTAGTTATCCGCATTAAAGACAACGGTATAGGGATGAGCGAGTCAGTGCAGAATAAGATATTTAATCCATTTTTTACGACAAAACCAGTAGGTAGTGGCACAGGCTTGGGATTATCAACTAGCTATTCGATTGTGGTAGAAAAACATGGGGGTAAATTAAGCTGCATTTCTGCACCAGGAGAGGGTACAGAATTTATCATTGAAATTCCGGTATGATTTAGTCCTCAGATCCCCGACTTCGCGGAAGTTGTCGGGGATCTTTTTTGGGAATACTAAATCTGGAAGTTTTACAGATTTAGCAACATGGTGAGCATCTTTATTAATATTCCCGGATATCAAGTAAGTGAAGAACTCTACAATGGTTCCAGAACTCTGGTTTATCGAGGGGTTCGAGAGACTGACTCATTACCTGTAGTCATTAAACTGCTAAAAAATCCTTATCCCAGCTTCTCTGAACTCTTATCGTTTCGTAATCAGTACACGATCGCCAAAAATCTTAACTCACCGCTAATCGTCCAAACCTACAGTCTGGAACCTTATCAAAATGGCTATGCGCTGGTGATGGAAGACTTTGGGGGGATTTCTCTCAAAAATTATTTCACCTCTCACCAGGGGCGATATATCGCGTCTGGTGAAGAGTTTTTACAAATTGCGATCGCACTCTGCAATACCTTAGATATACTCTACCGAGAGCGGATTATTCATAAAGATATCAAACCCGCCAATATTTTAATTAATCCCGAAACCAAACAAGTTAAATTAATCGACTTTAGTATCGCATCCTTACTCCCACGAGAAACCCAAACTTTGATAAATCCCAATGGATTAGAAGGGACACTCGCTTATATTTCCCCGGAACAAACAGGAAGAATGAATCGGGGGATTGACTACCGCACAGATTTTTATTCTTTGGGTGTGACATTCTACGAATTACTTACTGGAGTTTTGCCATTTAAATCAAACGATCCAATGGAGTTGGTGCATTGTCATATTGCAAAACAACCTCCTTCAGTTATTAGAGAAGAGATACCGCAGGTGATTTCAGATATCGTCATGAAATTGATGGCGAAGAATGCCGAAGAGAGATATCAGAGTGCATTAGGACTGAAATTGGATTTAGAAAAATGTTTAGATCAGCTACAAGTTTCTAGTGAAATTCAAAGTTTTGAAATTGGTCAACGGGATGTGTGCGATCGCTTCATCATCCCCGACAAACTCTACGGACGAGAAACCGAAGCAGAAACTTTACTGCAAGCATTTGAGCGAGTCAGTCTTGGTGCAACAGAAATGATGCTGGTAGCAGGTTTTTCGGGTATTGGTAAAACCGCCGTTGTCAACGAAGTTCATAAACCAATTGTTCGGCAACGCGGTTATTTTATCAAAGGAAAATATGACCAATTTCAACGCAATATTCCCTTCTCTGCTTTTGTACAAGCATTTCGGGATTTAATGGGGCAATTGTTAACCGAAAGTGATGTCGAACTAGAGCAATGGAAAAATCAAATATTAGAAACTGTTGGAGAAAACGGTCAGGTAATTATTGAAGTCATTCCCGAATTAGAAAAAATCATTGGCGAACAACCACCAGCAGTAGAATTATCAGGAACGGCAGCCCAAAATCGCTTTAATTTATTGTTTCAAAAATTCACCCAAGTCTTTACTAGCGCCGAACATCCATTAGTGATGTTTTTAGATGATTTACAATGGGCTGATTCAGCATCATTAAAGTTGATGCAGCTATTAATGGCTGATACAGGTCATCTTTTCATCATTGGTGCTTATCGGGATAACGAAGTCAATCCAGCCCATCCATTAATGCTGACTTTGAGTGAAATCCAAAAAAACCAAGCAGTCATTAATACTATTACTTTAACACCCCTGAGTCAATCCCAAATCAATCAATTAGTCGCTGATACCCTAAAAAGTACAGAAAATTTGGCATTACCCCTTTCACAATTAGTCTATCAAAAAACTAAAGGCAACCCATTTTTTGCCACCCAATTTCTCAAAGCCCTACACGAAGAAAATCTCATTCAATTTAACTTGGAGTTAGGCTGTTGGCAATGCGATCTGTCCAAAATTAATCAACAAGCCTTGACCGATGATGTTGTAGAATTTATGGCGTTGCAGTTAGAGAAGTTACCCTTAGCAACCCAGAATATTCTCAAATTAGCCGCTTGTATTGGCAATCAGTTCGAGCTAGCAACATTAGCAATTGTTTCAGAACACTCAGAAGTAGAAACCGCAGCCAATTTATGGAAAGCATTGCAAGAAGGTTTGATTTTACCGATCGGTGATGTTTATAAGTTTTATCAACAAGAGTCATTAGTCACTTGTACTGAGCGTAGTCGTTGGCGCAGCCTCTCGGAGAGAAGTATTAGTCATCTGTCATTAGTAGATAGTCAAAAACAAATGACCAATGACAATGGACAAATGACAGTTTCTTATAAATTTTTGCACGATCGCGTTCAACAAGCCGCCTATTCCCTAATTCCCGATGACCAAAAACAAACGACTCATTACCAAATCGGACAACTGCTTCTACAACAGATTTCTGCACAAGCTAGAGTTGACCGGATTTTTGAAATCGTCAATCAATTAAATCACGGAACTGTTTTAATTACCCAACCAACTCAACGAGAAGAATTAGCTGGACTCAATTTAATTGCCTGTCGCAAAGCTAAAACTTCAACTGCCTATCAAGCAGCGCGTGAATATGCCACAGTGGGATTGTCTTTGTTGGCAGAAAATACTTGGCAGCAGCAGTATGAAATGACTCTCGCCTTATATGAATTAGCTGCGGAAGTAGCAATGCTAAACGGTAACTTTGAGGCGATGGAAAAATTTATTGATATTGTCATTCAACAGGCACGCTCCTTACCTGAAAAAGTCAATGTTTACTGTATTAGAATTCAATCTCATATTTCCCAAAGTAAACTGACATCAGCGATCGCGATCGCCCAACCAATCTTACAACAGCTTGGTATAACCTTTCCTGAAACACCGACACCATCAGATATTCAACAGGAAATCCAAGAGATTAAGGAACTCATTGGAGATCGGGAAATCGCTGATTTGGTTCACTTGCCTGAAATGACCGATGCAGAAAAACTCGGTACTCTTCAAATTGTCAATATCATCAGCCCAGCGGCTTACCTCACTGGCTCAATGTTGTACCCATTGCTGAATACTTTGTCCGTTAAACTCTCGATTCAGTACGGTAACACATCTACTTCTGCTTTCGGCTATGCGAACTATGCCAATATTCTCTGCAATTTCTTCCAAGTCGTGGATACAGGATCGCAGTTTGCTTCCCTGGCACTCCAGATTATTTCAAAACTCGATGCCAAAGCAAGTAAAACAGATGTTTTGATGATCTTGGGGTTATTTGTTGTACACCGCAACTCTCACATTCAAGAAACACTACCCCTGTTGCAAGAAGGTTACACCACTGCCATAGAATTTGGGAACTTGGTACTTACTGGGTACAATGGCCACAGTTTTTGTCTCAATTCTTTTTGGTGCAGTCAATCCCTGGCTACCTTAGAGCAGGATATTTGCGCTTACTGCCATAGTTTGATGCAATTAAATCAATTGACAACCGCAAATTATTGCCGGATTTATTGGCAACCTGTTTTAAATCTGCTAGGTCTTGCAGAACATACCACCCTTTTGTCTGGAAAAGCCCTTGAAGAAACAGAATTTCGACCGCAGCTACAGTCTGCCAAAGATGGATATGGATTGTATATTTTCCATTTATATAAACTGATGCTTTGTTTCTTGTTTGGAGAAATTGAGCCAGCGAAAAATCATGCTATTGAAGTCAGGCGCTATTTTATGGCTGGTGCAGGATTAGTCAGCGAACCAGTATTTTATCTTTATGATTCTCTGCTAACTCTGGCACAATTAAATCCACAGTTAGATGAAACATCAGAAGCATTGCAGGGTGTCATAGAAAACCAAACGAAGTTACAGCAATGGGCGTATCATGCACCCATGAATTATCAACATAAGGTTGATTTGGTAGCGGCAGAAAAATGTCGAGTGTTAGGACAAAAAGCCGAAGCAATTGAGTTTTACGATAAGGCGATAACTCTAGCCAAAGCCAACAAATATACCCAAGAAGAAGCACTTGCTAACGAACTGGCAGCAAAATTCTACCTAGATTGGGGCAGACAGCGCATTGCTGGGGACTACATGATTGAAGCCTACTATGCCTATGCTCGTTGGGGTGCAAAAGCCAAAGTCGCTGACCTAGAAGCTCGCTATCCGCAACTACTTAGACCTATATTAGAGCAAACCCGTTCTCCTCTCTCCACTCACGAAACTCTGTTCACATTGGGTAGTGTCACCTCTACCAGTTCGGCCATATCCAGTGGTAATGTTTCTGTGGCTTTAGATTTAGCTACTATTCTCAAAGCTTCTCATACTATTTCCGGTGAAATCGAACTGGAAAATCTACTTTCATCGTTGCTTGAAATCGTGATCAAAAATGCGGGGGCTGATAAATGCGTGTTAATGCTCTTGCGAGACGATCGCCTGTTAATCAAAGGGTCAATTACCACAGGTTCAAAGCCAATTGTCTTGCAGCGTATTCCCATTGAAGATAGCCAGGACATTCCCCACAGACTGATTTACAAAGTCAAGCATGACAAGCAAACTGCTGTAATAGCTGATGCAAGTGCCGATCGCACCTTAGCCAATGACGCTTATATCATCCGTCAGCAGCCCAAAAGTATCTTGTGTAGCCCGATTTTGCATCAAGGGAAGTTGATGGGCATATTGTATCTAGAAAATAATTTAGCAACGGGGGCGTTCACGAGCGATCGCGTCGAACTGCTCAATTTACTCTGCGCTCAAGCCGCAATTTCTCTAGAAAATGCTCGACTGTATGAGCGATCGCAGCAATATGCCCAACAATTAGAACAAGCATTGAACGATTTACAAAACGCCCAATTACAAATTGTTCAAAGTGAAAAAATGTCTGCGTTGGGTAATTTAGTTGCTGGTGTAGCTCACGAAATGAATAATCCTCTTGGTTTTATTGCTGCTAGTATCAAACAAGCTAAACCTACCCTGGCTGATATTGTTAAACATTTGAAACTCTATCAAGAAAATCTACCAAATCCGGCCGATGAAATTATAGACCACGCCGAAGAAATCGACTTGGATTATACCTTAGAAGACTTGCCCAAGATGATTGATTCTATGTCTATGGCATGTGACAGGTTAAAAAATATCAGTACCAGTCTCCGCACTTTCTCTCGTGCAGATAAGGACTACAAAGTACCATTTGATATTCACCAAGGTATCGATAGCACCATTTTAATTTTGAAACATCGTCTCAAGGCCAATGAACAACGTCCAGGCATTGAAGTTGTCACCAATTACAGGAATTTACCTCAAATAGAATGCTTCCCCGGTCAATTAAATCAGGTATTTATGAATATTCTAGCAAACGCTATTGATGCCTTAGAGGAGTCAAATCATGGACGCAGCTTTGCAGAAATTAAAGCCAATTCTAATCTAATTACAATTACAACCTCAGTCGAAAACCATCTAGTTAAAATTGCCATTGCTGATAATGGAAAGGGTATGAATGAAGAGGTCAAACAAAAAATATTTGACCATTTATTTACGACAAAAGGTGTCGGTAAAGGCACAGGATTAGGGTTGGCAATCGCTCGTCAAATTGTTGAAGAAACTCATGGCGGAAAATTGAGTTTTAAATCTATTCTAGGTAAAGGTACAGAATTTATTATTGAAATTCCGGTATAACTTTCGGCTCTTTTTGGTAAACAACTTCAGTATCTGGGAATACTAAATCTGGAAATCGTTAGGATGAGCGCAATATGGTTAGCACTCTTGTTAGTATTCCCGGATATCGCATCTATGATTTACTCTACAATGGTTCGAGAACCCTAGTTTATCGGGGGTATCGAGAGACTGACTCATTACCAGTAGTGATGAAGCTGCTGAAAAATCCTTATCCGAGTTTCAGCGAGATCTTGTCGTTTCGCAATCAGTACACCATCGCTAAAAATCTTAACTCACCGCTAATCGTCCAAACCTACAGTCTGGAACCTTATCAAAATGGCTATGCGCTGGTGATGGAAGACTTTGGGGGGATTTCTCTCAAAAATTATTTCACCTCACCAGAGATGCCATATATCGCGTCTGGTGAAGAGTTTTTACAAATAGCGATCGCACTTTGCAACACCTTAGATATACTATATCGAGAGCGAATTATTCATAAAGATATTAAACCAGCGAATATTTTAATTAATCCCGAAACCAAACAAGTAAAATTAATCGACTTTAGTATTGCATCTTTACTACCACGGGAAACGCAGACACTAATCAATCTCAATGTATTAGAAGGTACACTTGCTTATATTTCCCCAGAACAAACAGGAAGAATGAATCGGGGGATTGACTACCGCACAGATTTCTATTCTTTGGGTGTGACATTCTACCAATTACTGACTGGAGTTTTACCATTTCAATCAAATGTTCCGATGGAGTTGGTACATTCTCATATTGCAAAACCAGCGCCTTTAGTACATGAAATTAACCCACAAATCCCGTCTGTAATCTCAGAGATTGTCAGTAAATTGATGGCAAAAAATGCTGAAGATAGATATCAGAGTGCGTTAGGACTGAAATTTGATTTAGAAAATTGTTTACATCAGCTACAAGTTGATGGTGTAATAAGAAATTTTGAAATTGCACAGAGGGATGTGTGCGATCGCTTTCTCCTCAGAGAAAAACTCTACGGACGGGAGCAGGAAGTAAAAGCCTTGCTAGACGCATTTGGGCGGGTTGCCAATGGAGCAGTGGAGTTGATGCTGGTGGCGGGTTTCTCTGGCATTGGCAAAACTGCAGTGGTGAACGAAGTGCATAAGCCCATCGTCCGGTGGAACGGGTACTTCATCAAAGGGAAATATGACCAGTTCAATCGCAATATTCCCCTGTCTGCCTTTGTGCAAGCTTTCCGCGACTTGATGGCACAGCTACTCAGCCAAAGCGATACTCAACTGGAGCAGTGGCGAAACAAAATTCTGTCTGCTTTGGGTGAAAGTGGACAGGTGATGATTGAAGTGATTCCAGAATTAGAACGGATTATTGGCAAGCAACCACCTGCACCAGAATTATCGGGTAGTGCTGCACAGAACCGCTTCAATATGGTCTTTGTGAAGTTTATTCAGGTGTTTACTACACCAGAACATCCGTTGGTGGTGTTCCTCGACGATTTACAGTGGGCAGATTCAGCATCTCTCAATTTGATGATGCTGTTGATGGGTGAAACCTTGAGGGGCTATCTATTCATTATTGGCGCATACCGTGATAACGAAGTGTTTGCGGCTCATCCGTTAATGCTGAACCTAGAAGAGATTGAGAAGGTGGCGACGGTTAACACTCTCACCCTGACGAACTTGAGCCAACCCGATGTCAACAGTTTAATTGCAGACTCATTGACTTGCTCAACAGAAGTTGCCCTGCCGTTAACTGAGCTAGTCTATCAAAAAGCTAAAGGCAATCCGTTTTTTACAACCCAGTTTCTCAAGGCATTACATGAAGACGGACGAATTACCTTTGATTGGCATACAGGGTTTTGGCAGTGTGATGTGGCACAAGTGCGATCGCTGGCTCTCACCGATGATGTGGTGGAATTTATGGCGGTGCAACTTTTAAAACTGCCCATCCAGACGCAAGCGGTATTGAAATTGGCAGCCTGTATTGGCAATCAGTTTGATTTAAGTACATTGGCGATCGTCTGCGAACAATCAGAAACAGAAACTGCCACGCACTTGTGGAAAGCATTGCAAGAAGGTTTAGTGATTCCCCAAAGCGAGGTATACAAGTTTTACCAGACCACCGAACTGGGAACATCGAACGTCAAACCTAATAATCACAACTGTGCTTACAAGTTTCTGCACGATCGCGTCCAACAAGCTGCTTACTCGCTAATACCTCAAAATCAGAAACAGGCAACTCACCTCAAGATTGGACAATTGCTGCTACACAACACATCGTCTGCAGCAATTGAAGCCAACATTTTTGAGATTGTCAATCAATTAAATGAAGGAATTGGTCTGATCATTCAGCAGTCAGAAAAACCTGAAATAGCTCAACTCAATCTGATTGCTGGTAGAAAAGCTAAGGCTGCTACTGCTTATAAAGCAGCCGTGAAATACTTTGCTTTAGGCATAGATTTGCTGCCAGAAAATAGCTGGGAGTGCCATTACAGTCTTGCCTTTGGATTATATCGAGAGCGGGCAGAATGTGAATACTTGACTGGTAATTTAAATGATGCAGAAAATCTGTTTGACTTGGCATTAATTAATGCTCAAGACAAGTTTGAAAAGGCAGAAATTTATGCTATCAAAATGTATTTAAAAATGACCAAAGGGGAGAATATTCAAGCTGGTTTTGAAGCTGGACTGCAAGGTTTGAGCATTATGGGTATGGAACTACCACTCACCATTGAAGAACAGCAAACCGCCATCAAAACCGAACTGGAAGAGTTAAAAATTAAACTTGAAACCGTTTATCCAGCAGATTTGTTTGCTCTACCTGAGATGACAGATCCTGTTAAAAAGGTCTGTATGAGTCTCTTAGCCGATCTTTGGGCGGCGGCATATATGGGAGGGCATCAATACCTCTCTTATCTAAGCTTGCTATTAATGATTAATACCTCATTGAAATATGGCAATGCGGATGGCTCTGGTTTTGCTTACTGTCTTTATGGGATGAGTCTAGCGAATCAAGGAGATTATCAAACAGCTTATAAATTCGGAAAATTAGCCCTAAAACTCGATCGCCATCTCAAAAGCGCCAAATTTATTTATAAGACTAATAATATCTTTGCACACACAATTAATCCCTATAATCAGCATTTAAAAACGAATTTACCCCTGTCTAGGCAATCATTCCAAACCAGTGGAGAAGCGGGAGATGTGGTGTTTGGTGTTTGGGCCGTTTCGTTTCTGATTTGGGCGATGTTAGTAAAAGGCGATCGCCTAGCCGATATCTATGCAGAAACTGAGAAATATCTGAGTTATGTGCAGCAAGTAAACGATGTCAATATGCTGTATGCGTTTACATTACAGCGGCAGTTCTTACTGAATCTGCAAGACTTTTCTCAAAACACTGATTTATTGGATGAACCTAATGATCAAAATCCTGCTTATATAGAAGTTTGGAGACAAAAGAAAAATTTTGAGCATGGAATTAATTGGTACTGCTTTCTCAAGCTACAGCTATTATACCTTTATGGTCGCTTTGCCGATGCCGTCAAAGCAGCAGAAGAAGCCAAGAAAACCCTAGCTGCCAATGCTGGTTTTTTCCCCATTATTCAATACTATTTTTATTATCCACTCAGTTTGACAGCACTCTATTCTGCTGCTACATCAGAGGAGAAAAAGCAATATTGGAACGTTCTAGAACAGCATCAGCAAATTGTCAAAAATTGGGCAGATAATTGTCCAGAAAACTTTCTGCATCGATATCTATTGCTATCTGCTGAAATGGCACAACTTTCTAGCAGGTGCATGGAAGCAATAGACTATTACGATCGCGCCATCGCCCAAGCCAAAGAAAACGATTATATCCAGGAAGAAGCGTTGGCCAATGAACTGGCATCTAAATTTTACCTCAACTGGGGCAAAGAACGAATTGCTCAGGAATACATGACCCAAGCCTACTATGGCTATGCTCGTTGGGGCGCTAAAGCCAAAGTCGCCGACCTAGAAAAACGCTATCCCCAACTGCTTGCTCACATCCTCCAGCAAATTCCTTCTCCCCTTTCCGCTAACGAAACTATCTTTGTCTTGGGGAGTGTCACCTCAACTAGTTGTGCCACTTCCAGCAGTAATAACGTCTCTGTTGCTTTAGATTTAGCTACCATTCTCAAAGCTTCCCAAACCCTTTCTGGCGAAATCGAACTCGAAAAACTGCTCTCGGCTTTGTTACATATCGTCATTGAAAATGCCGGAGCTGATAAGTGTGTGTTCATGCTTTTGGAGTCAGATCGTTTGCTGATTCAGGCTTCAGCACAGCTTTCCCAGAATGCCGTTGATTTTTACCCAATGTTGCTAAACCCACAGTGTGTTGAAGACTCACCTGATGTGCCAATTGGCTTAATTAATGTCGTCAAACGTAGCTTACAACCAGCAGTGATTATTGATGGTAGAGTAGATCGGCAATTAATTAATGACCCCTACATTCAGCAACAGCAGCCCAAGAGCATCTTATGCAGCCCAATTTTACATCAGGGTAAGTTACTTGGCATATTGTACTTAGAAAACAATTTAGCAACAGGGGCGTTTACCAATGAACGTGTCGAACTCCTCAACTTGCTTTGCGCCCAAGCCGCGATTTCTCTGGAAAATGCCCGACTTTACTCGCTTTCGCTAGAAAATGCCCAACAGCTAGAGCGATCGCTGGATGAGTTGAGTGCCGCACAGTCTTGCTTGCAAGCATCCCAACAACGACTCCAGCTATTAGTTCAACAAACTCCACTGGCGTTCATCGAGTGGGATACCAATCTTCTAGTTACTCACTGGAACCCAGCCGCAGAAAGAATATTTGGCTACACAAAACAGGAAGCTTTAGGTCGTCAATTCCAATTCATCATTCCGGAAACAATTCAACCACAAATGGAGGAAGTTGGTATCAATCTTTTATCGCAGCAGGGCGGTAATTACAGTGTCAATGAAAATATCACAAAAGATGGCAGAACTATTATTTGTGCTTGGTATAACAATCCACTTGTGAATGCAGATGGTGAGTTAATTGGAGTTGCTTCCCTCACAGATGATATTACTGGGCGCAAAAAAGCTGAACTTGCTTTGCAGCAAAAATCTCAAGACTTACAACAAGCATTGCAAGACTTACAACAGGCACAATTACAAATGGTGCAAAGTGAAAAGATGTCTGCGTTGGGTAATTTAGTTGCTGGTGTGGCTCATGAAATGAATAATCCTTTGGGCTTTATTGCTGCCAGTATCAAACAAACTAAACCTACTATTGCTGATATTACCGAACACCTCAAACTATATCAAGAAACTTTCCCAAATCCGAGTGAAGAAATTCAAGTTCATGCAGAGGAAATAGATTTAGATTATACCTTAGAAGACTTGCCCAAGATGATTGATTCCATGTCTATGGCGTGCGACAGACTCAAAAATATCAGCACCAGTTTAAGAACTTTCTCCCGTGCTGATCGAGATTACAAAGTCCCTTTCAATATCCATCAAGGTATCGATAGCACAATTTTAATTTTGAAACATCGCCTCAAGACAAATGAACAACGTGCTGCTATTGAAGTTGTGACAAATTACGGTGAATTGCCTCAAGTTGAATGTTTTCCTGGACAATTAAATCAGGTATTTATGAATATATTAGCCAACGCTATTGATGCTTTAGAAGAATCAAATACTGGACGCAGTTTTGAGGAAATCAAAGCTAATCCTAACCGAATCAAAATTAAAACCTCAGTAGAAAATGAAAGCGTGAAAATTGCGATCTCTGATAATGGAAAGGGGATGAGTGAACAAGTCAAATCAAAAATATTTGACCATTTATTTACTACAAAAACTGTCGGAAAAGGTACGGGATTGGGGTTAGCGATCGCTCGTCAAATTGTGGAAGAAACCCACGGTGGAAAATTGAGTTTTAACTCTGTTATAGGTGAGGGTACAGAATTTATTATTGAAATTCCAGTATGATTTTTTATCCACCGGTTCAGATCCCCGACTTCGCGGAAGTTGTCGGAGATCTTTTTTGGGAATACTAAATCTGGAAGTTTCACAGATTTAGCAGCATGGTTAGCACCCTTGTCAGTATTCCCGGATATCGCATTAGTGAAGAACTCTACAATGGTTCCAGAACTCTGGTTTATCGAGGGTATCGAGAGACTGATTCATTACCAGTAGTGATTAAACTGCTGAAAAATCCTTATCCCAACTTCTCTGAACTCTTGTCGTTTCGCAATCAGTACACCATTGCCAAAAATCTCAACTCACCCCTAATCGTTCAAACTTATAGCCTAGAACCCTATCAGAATGGCTATGCGCTGGTGATGGAAGACTTTGGGGGGATTTCTCTCAAAGATTATTTCACCTCTGATGAGAAGCCATATATCGCGTCTAGTGAAGAGTTTTTACGGATTGCGATCGCACTCTGCAACACCTTAGATATATTGTATCGGGAACGCATCATACACAAAGACATCAAACCCGCCAATATTTTAATTAACCCCGAAACCAAACAAGTTAAATTAATTGACTTTAGCATTGCATCTTTACTACCACGAGAGACGCAGACATTAATAAATCCTAATGTATTAGAAGGGACACTAGCTTATATTTCCCCAGAACAAACAGGAAGAATGAATCGAGGGATTGACTACCGCACAGATTTTTATTCTTTGGGTGTAACTTTCTACGAATTACTTACAGGTGATTTACCTTTTAAATCAAACGATCCGATGGAGTTGGTGCATTGTCATATTGCAAAACAACCTCCTTCAGTTATTAGAGATGAGATACCGCAAGTGATTTCAGATATCGTCATAAAATTGATGGCGAAGAATGCCGAAGATAGATATCAAAGTGCTTTGGGATTGAAGTTTGATTTAGAAAATTGTTTACATCAGCTACAGGTTGATGGTATAATTAAGGCTTTTGAAATTGCACAAAGGGATGTATGCGATCGCTTCCTCATCCCCGACAAACTCTATGGGCGAGAAAAAGAAGTAGAAAACCTACTCCAAGCCTTTGAAAGAGTCAGCCTTGGTGCAACAGAAATGATGCTGGTAGCAGGTTTTTCTGGGATTGGGAAAACTGCGGTTGTCAATGAAGTTCATAAACCAATTGTTCGCCAACGTGGCTATTTTATCAAAGGCAAATATGACCAATTTCAACGCAATATTCCCTTCTCTGCCTTTGTGCAAGCCTTCCGAGATTTAATGGGGCAATTACTCTCGGAATCTGATATACAATTACAAACTTGGAAAACCAAGATTCTGGAAGTTGTTGGCGACAATGGACAAGTTTTAATTGACGTAATTCCTGAGTTAGAAGGTATTATTGGCACTCAACCCCCAGCCACCGAATTATCAGGAAGTGCTGCCCAAAATAGATTTAATTTACTATTTCAAAATTTTGTGCAAGTTTTTACCAATAAAGAACATCCTTTAGTGATGTTTTTAGATGACTTGCAATGGGCAGATTCCGCATCGCTGAAATTGCTGCAACTATTGATGCAACACACAGAATACTTATTAATATTGGGGGCATATCGAGATAATGAAGTATCACCGACTCACCCATTCATCCTCACTGTAAATGAGATCGTTCAAACTGAAGCAGTGGTCAATAAAATTGCGCTGCAACCATTAAGCGAATTAGATATAAATAGATTTGTGGCAGATACGCTAAATTGTGAATTATTATCTGCCCAAAGTTTGACAAAATTGATCTATCAAAAAACTCAAGGTAATCCTTTTTTTACTACCCAGTTTATCAAGGTATTAAATGACGATAACTTAATTACCTTTGACTTAGAATCCCGTCATTGGCAGTGTGATATTACTCAAGTCAAAGCTTTAGCAATTACTGATGATGTGGTGGAGTTTATGGCACTGCAATTGCAGAAATTGCCGTACCAGACTCAGCATATTCTCAAACTAGCAGCTTGTATTGGGGCGCAGTTTGATTTACAGAGATTGGCAATTATTTCAGAACAATCCCTAGAAGCAACGGCAGCTGATTTATGGAAAGCTTTGCAAGAAGGGTTGATTATTCCCAATACGGAAATCTATAAGTTCTTTATTCAGTCTGACAATACCTCAGTTTCTAATACAGTAGCTAATCCAATTTATCGGTTTTTACATGACCGGGTTCAACAAGCAGCTTACTCCCTAATTCCCCATGACCAAAAGCAAGCAGTCCATCTCAAAATTGGACAGTTACTTCTGCAAAACTCTTCAAAAATAGAACGAGAAGAAAAACTGTTTGATATTGTTGGGCATTTGAACCAAGGACAAGCGTTAATTACTCAACAGCAGGAACGAGAAGCTTTAGCACAACTCAACTTAAAAGCTGGTGGTAAAGCCAGAAGTTCAACTGCATACACCGCCGCCAGACTATATCTACAAACTGGAATTGAGCTACTAGAGGTGGATTGTTGGCAACATCAGTATGAATTGACTCTGAATTTGTATGTCGCAGTTGCGGAAGCCAGTTATCTCAATGGTGATTTTGCGGGTATGGAACTCTTCGCAACATCGGTATTGCAGCAAGCACAGACGATTTTGGACAAAGTGAAAATCTACGAAATTCAAATCGTGGCATTAGTGGCTCAGAGCCAAATTTTAGCAGCGATCGCAGTGGGAAGAGAGGCTCTAGCGCAATTGGGGGTAGAATTCCCGACAGAAGTAGACGAAGCTTTAATTGGCAACGCCTTACAAGAGCTTAAAGAACAACTCCAAGGCAGAGAGATTGCTGGGTTGATTGACTTGCCCGTGATGAGCGATCGCACCACCATCGCCGCAATGCAACTGTTAGGTATGTTGTTTCCACCAGTGTTGCTAGGAATGCCAGGTTTAATGCCTCTGTTGAGCGCGACGATGGTGCGGTTGTCGCTCCAATTTGGCAATGCCCCTACCTCAACGGCAGGCTATGCGATTCATGGCATAGTGCTGTGTGCCTTTTTGGGTGAAGTCGAAATCGGCTATGGGTTCGGGAAATTAGCGCTCTCGTTGCTAGATAGGTTGAATGCTCAGGGCATGAAGTGCATCACTCTCAACCTGTTTGGAACTTTCATCCAACATCGTCGGCAAGCGCTCTTGGTAATGCTAGCAACACTGAAAGAAAGCTACACGGTTGGTATGGAAAACGGCGATTTTCTCTACGCTGGTTACAGCATACTAGTGTACACCCAAACGGCATTGTTTGCCGGTGTAGACCTAGAGGCCTTGACCCCTGAATTATCTGCTTATAGTGCTGCCCTGGCTCAGGTGAAACAAGATTCGGCACGTATTCATTTGGACATGGTGGGACAAACAGTGCAGCAATTGAGAGAAAGGATGAGCCAACCCGATTGCTTAATTGGCACGATCTACGATGAAACAGTGATGTTCCCCAAACACCAGCAGGATAGGGATCTCACGGCGTTCGCCTTTGCCTACATCTGCAAACTTCTGCTTGCCTATTCTTTTGGCAATTATCAGGCTGCCCTCGACTATATCACCCAAGGCAAGTCCTATTTGATGGCAGTATCAGGAATGCTTCTTATTCCCATCTTCCATTTCTATGCCGCCTTAACGCACCTGGCACTTCCCACACAGCCACAAGAGCAAGCTGAAATTCTCGCCGAGGTAGAAACTTATCAAACAGTTCTGCACCACTGGGCGGAAAATGCCCCGATGAATCACTTGCATAAATGGCATTTAATTGAGGCAGAAAAGTGTCGTGTGTTGGGTAACAAAGCCGAAGCCATAGACCATTACGATCGCGCCATTCAACTCGCCAAAGAAAACCAATTCGTCAACGAAGAAGCCTTAGCCAACGAACTTGCTGCCAAATTCTATCTCCATTGGGGCAAAGAAAAAATCGCTGTAGCTTACATACAAGAGGCTTATTACTGTTATGCTCGGTGGGGAGCAAAAGCCAAAATCGAGGATCTAGAAACCCGCTATCCCCAATTACTCGCCACAATTTTGCAAAAACAGCAACCAGCTTTCAAACTGACGGAAACAATGATTTCTGTTGGCTCTCAAACGATCCAAACTTCCGGTTTCAGTCATACTAGCCTCTCAGAAACTTTCGATTTGGCGACCATTTTCAAAGCTTCTCAATCACTGTCGAGTGAAATTGAGTTGGAGAAATTACTCTCAACCCTACTTCAAGTCACACTCGAAAGTGCGGGGGCTGATAAATGTGCGTTGCTGATGCCAAGAGACTCTTACTGGGTAATTGAGGCATTATCTCAACTCGATCAGCCTAGCATTATATTAGGTTCGCTGCCCTTTGATGATGGTCAAACAGTACCCGTGACTTTAATCAATCGAGTCAAAAATACCCTCTCCTTGACTGTAATTGAGAATGCAGTAGTCGATGTAACCCTAGCATCTGACCCTTATATGATTCGCCATTCACCCAAAAGTATTATCTGTGCGCCCATTCTCAACCAAGGCAAATTGATTGGCATTTTATACCTCGAAAATAACTTGACAGTGGGAGCATTTACACGCGATCGCCTACAAGTTCTCAATCTCCTGACTACTCAAGCAGCTATCTCCTTAGAAAATGCTCAACTTTATAGCAAATTAGAAGATTATTCCCATACTCTAGAGCAGAAAGTAGAAAAGCGTACCCAGGAAATTACAGAAAAAGCAACTCAGCTAGAATCAACACTTGATAAACTTTACTCGACTCAATCCCAACTAATTCAAGCCGAAAAAATGTCCGGTTTAGGACAGTTAGTGGCTGGAATTGCTCATGAAATTAATAATCCGATTAATTTTATCTATGGTAACTTAGAGCCAGCAAGTGAATATGTGTCATCCTTAATTGAATTAAATAATTTATATCAGCAATTTTACCCGCAACCATTGCCAGAAATTGCCGAAAAAATCGCCGATATGGAACTAGAATTTCTAGTGGATGATTTACAAAAGCTCCTTTCATCAATGAGGGTAGGAGCAGATCGCATTCGTCAAATTGTGCTATCACTGCGAAATTTTTCCCGCTTGGATGAATCAGAAATTAAAGCAGTAGACATTCACTCTGGCATTGATAGTACGCTGTTAATTTTGCAACATCGACTTCATAATAATAGTAAACATCCAGAAATTGCAGTCGTGAAAAAATATGGTCAATTACCTTTAGCTAATTGTTATGCCTCGGCGCTGAATCAAGTGTTTATGAATATCATTAATAATGCCATTGATGCTTTGGAAGTATCAGAAGAAAATTCTCAGCCGACTATTACAATTCAGACGGAATTTACAGAAGCAAAAAAGGTAATTATCCGTATTGCAGACAATGGTATTGGCATGAGCAATTCCGTGCAGAATAAAATATTTAATCCATTTTTTACGACGAAACCAGTAGGGAGTGGTACAGGTTTGGGATTATCAACTAGCTATTCGATTGTGGTAGAAAAACATAAGGGTAAATTAAGTTGTATTTCCGCACCAGGAGAGGGTACAGAATTTATCATTGAAATCCCAATGTGATTTTTGCTTTTGTTGATAAATAGTCTGATGTATCCGGGAATACTAAATTCAGAGGTTGTAGGATTTAGTAATATGGCTAGTACTCTTGTCAGCATTCCCGGATATCAAATCAGCAAAGAACTTTATGACGGTTATAGAACCGTGGTTTATCGGGGATATCGACAAGCTGATTCATTACCTGTGGTGATTAAACTGCTGAAAAATCCTTATCCTAGTTTCTCTGAACTGGTACAGTTTCGTAATCAGTACACGATCGCCAAAAATCTCAACTCACCTCTGATCATCGCCACCTACAGCTTGGAACCCTATCAAAATGGCTATGGGTTGGTGATGGAAGACTTTGGGGGGATTCCGTTGAAAGAGATGCGATATGTGGCATCTTTGCAGGAGTTTTTAGAAGTAGCGATCGCACTTTGCAATAGCTTAAATATATTGTATCACGAGCAGATTATTCATAAAGATATTAAGCCCAGTAATATTTTAATTAATCCCGAAACTAAACAAGTTAAATTAATTGACTTTAGTATTGCATCTTTACTACCACGGGAAACTCAAGAAATTCAAAATGCTAGTAGTTTAGAAGGAACTCTCGCTTATCTTTCTCCAGAGCAAACGGGACGAATGAATCGGGGGATTGACTACCGCAGTGACTTCTACTCATTAGGTGTGACATTCTATGAATTATTGACGGGACAATTACCATTTGTTTCTGATGATCCAATGGAGTTGGTACATTGTCATTTAGCAAAAATTCCCGTTCCTATTCATCAAATTAATTCTCATATCCCCTTAGCTTTATCTGAAATCATCAGCAAGCTGATGGCGAAAAATGCCGAGGATCGCTATCAGAGTGCATTAGGAATTAAGCATGATTTAGAGATTTGTCTAGAACAATTAAAGAAAACAGGAAGCATTAAAAATTTTATATTGGCAGAGGGAGATATTAGCGATCGCTTCTTAATTCCCGAAAAACTCTACGGTAGAGAAACAGAAGTATCAACCCTACTCCAAGCATTTGAAAGGGTAAGCAAAGGGGCAACTGAAATCATGCTAGTTGCTGGTTTTTCTGGAATTGGGAAAACTGCCGTTGTCAATGAAGTACATAAACCCATTGTCCGCCAACGTGGTTATTTTATTAAAGGTAAATACGACCAATTTCAACGTAATATTCCCTTTAGCGCTTTTGTCCAAACCTTCCGGGATTTAATGGGGCAATTACTCTCAGAATCTGATGCCCAACTGCAAATTTGGAAAACCAAGATTCTCGAAGTCATTGGCGACAATGGACAAGTTTTAATTGACGTAATTCCTGAATTGGAACGCATTATTGGCGCTCAACCCCCAGCCACAGAACTATCAGGAACTGCTGCCCAAAACCGTTTTAATCTGCTGATGCAGAAATTTGTGCAAATTTTCACGAGTCTAGAACATCCTTTAGTGATGTTTTTAGATGATTTGCAATGGGCAGATTCGGCATCACTAAAATTGCTGCAATTATTAATGTCAGGGACAGGACATTTATTAATTTTGGGTGCGTATCGGGATAATGAAGTTTCCCCTGGGCATCCGTTTATGTTGACAGTCGATGAAATTGTGAAAACTGGTGCAACAGTGAACACAATTACCCTGTCACCATTAAGTTTAGTAGAGATGAATCGGTTAGTTGCAGATACCCTTAATTGTGAGGTAAATCTGGCTCAACCATTAACTGAATTAGTGTTCCAAAAAACCCAAGGAAACCCATTCTTTGCCACCCAATTTCTGAAAGCGTTGCATGAAGATAGACAGATTATTTTTAATTGGGAAACACGATATTGGCAGTGTGATATTGCTCAAGTCAAGGCTTTAGCACTTACTGATGATGTGGTGGAGTTTATGGCATTACAATTGCAAAAATTACCTGCCGAGACTCAAAATGTTCTCAAATTAGCAGCTTGTATTGGGGCGCAGTTCGATTTGAATACGTTGGCGATCGTTTCTGAACGTTCTCCAGAAACAACTGCGGCTAATTTATGGAAAGCATTACAATTGGGTTTGATTATTCCCAATCAGGAAATATATAAGTTTTTTATTCAGTCTGATAGTTCCTCAGTATCTCATACAGCAGCAAATCCGATTTATCGGTTTCTGCACGATCGCGTCCAACAAGCTGCCTATTCTTTGATTCTAGCAGATCAAAAACAAGCCACTCATCTCAAAATAGGACAATTGTTGCTCCAAGAAAGTAGCGAAAGTCAACGTCAGGAAAGGATTTTTGATATTGTTGGCCATTTTAACTTTGCTCAGGATCTAATCTGCGATCGCCAGTCTCGTTATCAATTAGCTTCTCTGAACTTACAGGCGGGGAAAACAGCAAAAGGTGGCGCAGCTTTTCAGACAGCATTGGTATTAGCCAATATAGGCATTCACAACTTACCAAGTGATAGCTGGCAAGAACAATATAATGTCACCCTGGCACTGCATAACTTGGCAGCCGAAGCAGCATATTTATGTAGCCAATTTGCACAGGCGAAACAGCTAATTACGCTAATTTTGCAACAGGCAAAACAACTGATCGATAAAGTTAGTGCTTATGAGACTCAAATCTTAGCTTATCTTGCCCAAGGACAGCCCCAGGAAGCCATTTACACCGCAATTGATGTGCTGGGGCAATTTGGGATTCGGCTCCCCAAGCACCCGACTCAGGCTCAAGTATTGCTGGGTTTAGCCAAAACTAAGTTGATTCTCGGTAACAAGAAACCAGAACAGTTAGTGAATCTGCCAAATATGACTGATCCTAACAAATTGGCAGCCATGCGAATCCTTTCTAGTGCTGCTTCTGCGGCTTATCTTTGCGCTCCAAAATTAATGCCGCTATTGGTATTTGAGCGGGTGAATTTGTCTGTACGACATGGCAATACTGCCTTATCAGCTTTTGGCTATGCTTGGTATGGCTTGATTCTCTGCGGCATCCTCATGGATATTGAAGGAGGCTATGAGTTTGGACAACTGGCGCTGCAATTATTAGAGCGGTTTAATGCCACAGATTTGAGAGCCAAAGTCTTATTTATGACTTATACATTTATTAGTCATTGGCGCGATCGCATCACAGATACAATGCCAGCACTGTTAACAGCTTACCAGAGCGGTTTAGAAACGGGAGATGTGGAATATGCGGCTTGGGCTGCTTTGGTGCATTGTTACAATCGCTACTGGACAGGGGAAAACTTAAAGTCAGCAGAACCAGCAATTCGTTCTTTAAAAGACGCGATCGCTCCTTTCAACCAAAAAAACGGCTCACTCTACATCCAAATATACCATCAAGCCACCTTGAATCTTTTGGGTCATGCCGACGATCCCAGTTGCTTGTCTGGGGAAAGCTATCAGGTGGCTGAAGATATCCCCGCCCAAATTGCGGCAAGCGATCGCACAGGACTATTTTTTAGTTACGTTTGTCAACAACATCTGCATTATTTGTTTGGGCAGTATGTAGCCGCAGTTGAGAAAGCCAATGCTGCTAAACCCTACTTTGAGAACTGCGTTTCCTCGCTCCCAACGGTGCTGCACTACTTTTATGATTCGTTGGCACAACTGGCAATTTACGCCACTGCAACCGCAAAGGAACGCCGAAAAATCCTCAAAAACATTCAGGCGAATCAGCAAAAGCTGAAGAAATGGGGGTTTTATGCCCCAATGAATTATCAACATAAGTTTCTGTTGGTGGAAGCAGAACGGTATCGCGTACTGGGGCAAAAATTAGCCGCGCAGGAATCCTACGATCAAGCAATTCAACTCGCCAAAGATAATCAATTCCTCAATGAAGAAGCCCTCGCCAACGAACTCGCCGCCAAATTTTATCTCAATTGGGGTAAAACCAAAATCGCTCAGGTATACATGATTGAGGCATATTACTGCTATGCCCGGTGGGGGGCAAAAGCTAAGGTTGTTGATCTGGAAACCCGCTATCCCCAACTACTCCAGCCAGTTTTGCAGCAACTGAAAACTAGTTTCAATGTCTCCGAAACCCTAACTCAGATTGCTCACTCCTCCACCCAAAGCTCTAGTGCTAGCACCAGTATTTCTGATAGCTTAGATTTTGTCTCGGTGATCAAAGCCGCTCAAGTTATTTCCAGCACCATCGAATTTGATGAACTACTCCAGCAACTTACCCAAATTATTTTACAAAATTCTGGAGCCAACAAATGTGTATTGATCTTGCCCCAAGATGAAACTTGGCTCTTGAGAGCGATTTCCACCCCCGAAGCCACAGAAATCTGCTCCGAACCAATAGATAATCATCCCCATATTCCCATCAAACTAATTCAGTATGTTAAACGCACCCAAGCTTTGGTGATGGTAGACAATTTGCAAACTGATTTACCCATCATTGATGATTATTTGCTGCAACACCAGCCCAAGAGCTTGCTGTGTTTACCGATTCTCAATCAAGGGCATTTAGCGGGGATTCTTTACCTGAAAAATGAAATCACCGCCGGGGTATTTACAAGCGATCGCCTTTCTGTTGTAAATTTACTCTGCACTCAAGCTGCGATTTCTTTAGAAAATGCTCGATTGTATCAACAAGCAAAACTTGTACTACGTGATTTACAACAAGCTCAACTACAAATTGTCCAAAGTGAAAAAATGTCAGCACTGGGTAATTTAGTTGCTGGTGTAGCTCACGAAATGAATAATCCTCTTGGTTTTATTGCTGTCAGTCTCGAACAAGCTAAACCTATCTTCAGTGATATTGTCGAACACTTAAAGATGTATCAAGAGATTTTACCATTACCAGGCGATCAGATCATCGACCATGCCCAAGAAATAGACTTGGAATATAGCTTAGAAGACTTGCCCAAAATGATTGATTCCATGTCTATGGCGTGTGATAGATTAAAAAATATCAGCACTAGTTTGAGAACTTTCTCTCGTGCCGATAGAGATTACAAAGTGCCATTTAATATCCATGAAGGTATTGACAGCACAATTTTGATTTTGAAACATCGTCTCAAGGCGAATGAAGAACGTCCTGCTATTGAAGTTATCACAAATTACGCTAATTTACCTGAAATTGAATGTTTTCCCGGACAGTTGAATCAGGTATTTATGAATATCTTGGCGAATGCTATTGATGCCTTGGATGAATTTAATTATGGGCGCAGTTTTGAGGAAATTAAAGCTAATCCTAACTGTATTACAATTACAACATCAGTCGAAACTAATCTCGTTAAAATTGCGATCGCTGATAATGGTAAGGGAATGAGTGAAGAAGTGAAATCAAAAATATTTGACCATTTATTTACTACGAAAGCCGTTGGTAAAGGGACGGGATTGGGGTTGGCGATCGCTCGTCAAATTGTCGAATCAACCCACAGTGGTAAGTTGACATGTCACTCTGTTCTCGATAAAGGAACAGAATTTGTGATTGAAATTCCAGTGTTTTAAAATTTCTTGCTGTATTTGGGAACACTAAATTGAGAATAAATTTAGTTGTTCTCAAACCCAATATTCGGGCAGGTTTTCTTGTTGTCACCTGTTCCCTATTTCCTAATCAATAGCAGGTAAATAAACATGTTCAAAGTTGTTGTTGGTCATAGTGAAGATCCTGATTCTCAAATTGCCATTGAAGAAGTCTTAGATCAATGTAACAAGGCATTAGCAGACAATATCCCCCAAGCAGGTTTGTTATTTGCCGCTATTGATTTTGAGCATAGTCTCATTCTGCAAATAATCAATCAGGTGTTTCCTGAACTTGAACTGATTGGTTGTACGACAGATGGTGAGATGTCCTCAATTTTAGGTTTTCAACAAGACTCACTCACACTTATGCTTTTCTGCTCGGATACGATAGAAATTCATGCGGGTGTGGGATATGACACCAAAGAGAATGCTTACGCATCCGCTGTTTGTGCTGTAGAACAGGCAACTCAAAAAAGTAGCTTACCTACAAAACTTTGTATTACCCTCCCTGCTAGCTACTTAGAAGATGGGACAACAACTAGCGGTGAAGACATTCTCAGCGGATTACAGTTAGCCTTAGGTTCCCAAATACCCGTGATTGGAGGTACTGCTGGAGATCAGTTTCAGTTTAAAAAAACCTATCAATTTTTCCAAAATCAAGTCCTGACTAACGCTCTACCCGTGCTGATTTTTTCTGGAGAATTGCGATTTTCCTACGGTATAGGGTGTGGATGGCAACCTATGGGACGCGAAAGTATTGTCACCAAAGCCAAAGGAACCGTTCTATATGAGATTGATGGTAAGCCAGCACTAGAATTTTACCAACAATATTTAGGCGATCGCCCACCAAGTGCAGAAAATCCCTTAGCAGTCTATGAACAAAATAGCGATCGCTGCTATATGCGAGTTCCGAATACTTCTGATGCAGAAACCGGCAGCATAAATTTTCTGGGCAATATCCCCGAACAAGCCACAGTGAGAATGACGGAAATTAGTCGCAATGAAGTAGTTACAGCTGCGAAAACCTCATTTCAGACTGCTTTGGCAAACTATCCAGGTAAAGAACCAGAAGCAGTTTTACTCTTCTCTTGTTGCTGTCGTCGTTGGCTTTTGGGTACAAGAGCACAAGAAGAATATCAGCTTGTAAACAGCGCTTTGCCCACTACTATACCCATTTGTGGATTCTACACCTATGGCGAATTTGCACCCCTGGCAGATCAGGATAAAAGCTACTATCATCAAGAAACATTTGTTACTTTGCTTCTAGGTACAAAATAATAGTCTATGGAGTCAGCAGACGCTCAGATTCAACTGCAACAGTTAGAAAAACAAATCCGAATTCTTCAGAAAAAACTAGGGCGCTCAGAAGCAGATCGTAGTCAAATAGAAGAAGCGAGTGAACGCAATGAAGCTATTCTTAAAGGTGTGATTCGAGAACTAGAAGAGTCACAAATTGCCTTAAAAAATCGCAGTTGTGAGTTAGAGACTGCTCTCGGAAACCTCAAAGATTTGCAAGTAAAATTAGTTGAATCTGAGAAAATGTCTGCTTTGGGTATTTTGGTCGCTGGGATTGCTCATGAAATTAACAACCCCATTAGCTTTATCTACGGCAACTTAACTTATGCTCATAATTATGTTAAAGATTTACTCAGATTAATTGAACTTTATCAGGAAAATTATCCTGAACCAGTGGCAGTAATTAAACGAGAAATTGCTACCATTGAGCTTGATTTTCTCAAACAAGATATAGTCAGTCTGTTTCAATCAATGTTTAGTGGAGCCGAGCGAATTTCTGGAATTATCAAATCACTCAGAACTTTTTCTCGCTTAGATGAAGCTACTTTTAAAAGAGTTGATATTCATGAAGGTATTGATAGTACACTGCTGATTTTAAATAATCGATTGAATGCAAATTCTGAAAAACAAAAGAGTATTAAATTAATTCGAGAATATGAACAATTGCCGTTAATAGCATGTTATTCTGGTCAACTCAATCAGGTATTTTTGAATATTGTATCTAATGCGATCGATGCGTTAGAAGAGGCAAATCAGCAGCGCACACTTGAAGAAATTGCTTTATATCCCAACACAATTTGGATTCGTACTTGCTTAATATCTGAGAATCAAATTAAAATTGCGATCGCAGATAATGGACTTGGCATTCCAGACAAAATTTTACCAAAGTTATTCGATCCCTTTTTCACAACAAAAGCTGTAGGTAAAGGGACTGGATTGGGTTTATCTATCAGCTATAAAATTGTGACTGAACTACATCAAGGCAAACTTGAATGTAATTCAACCCTAGGAAAAGGTACAGAATTTATCGTCACCCTACCGATAGCACCTAACTTTGTAGCTTGATCAATACCTGCGCCAAAATCCTCACAGTGGCTTTTGCACAGTTATACCAACAGCACGGGGAAAATTACCCGGTGTGCTGGCGACTTTACGCAAATATAAGCAGTGACGAACGCTATTACTAATGGGTGTTGTAAATTGTTCAACGGATTCGATCGCACCACCCAACTGGTTAACAGCACTTTCCAAAGCTGTCTTTTCTGACTCTATCCAATTACCACGATAAATTACCGCTAAACCATTCTGTTTCAGCAAGGGTAGAGCATATTCTGCACAAGCTGATGCTGTACCAACAGCGCGAATTAAAGCAATATCATAGTTTTGGCGATATTGGCGTTGTAGACCTATTTCTTCGGCTCTAGCAATGAGTGTTTTGCTATTACTTAAAGCGAGTGTGTTTAAGATTTTATCAATAAACGTAATTTTTTTCCGCGTTGAATCCAGCAGAGTCATTGTGCAATTAGGTGCAGCGATCGCTACTGGAATCCCCGGAAAACCCGCCCCAGTACCAATATCAATTACAGATGCACCCGCTTCTAGAGATGCGATGAGTTTCCCCTGTGGCGCAACTCCCCGCAACGAATCCCACAGATGCTTTTCCCAAAACTCTTGCGGTTCAGTGATGCGGGTTAAATTTAACTGGCGATTACCTTCGAGAATTAATTCATAAAGCTGCTGAAATTGTGCTTGCTGCTGCTCATTTGGTTGCCAATTCAGTGTTTGTTGCCATATCTCTGGCATTTCAACTAGTAGGTCATTTGTCATTAATTATTTCTCCCTCATCTCCCTCATCTTCCCCACTCACACCATCGGTAGAGGTTCTTTCACCCTAGCGCTTAGTGTCTCCGGGTCAACTGCTTCTAGTTCACCGTGGTTGAGTGTCCAACAACGATCTGCGATCGCTAACAAATCTCCAGCATCGTGTGTCACTACTAACAGCGTCCAATCTTGTTTAAGCTTCGCTAATAAATTTACCAGCTGCCGACGCATTGACCAATCTAATCCCGCCGTGGGTTCATCTAATAACAATAAATTTGGCTGGCGAATTAATTGCACCGCTAAAGCTAAACGCCGCTGTTGACCACCACTCAACGCACAGGGGGCTGCGGAGAGTGATAGATGCTCTAATCCCACTTCACTGAGTGCCTCTCTTACACGTTCTGACCCTAACTCAGGATGCCCTAAACGCAATTCTTCTAAAATTGTACCACCACAAAAATGCCGCTCTGGAAACTGAAACACTATCCCAGCTAATTGTTGTAGCTGTTCAGCTATGAGTTCTTGTTCCCGCCAGAAGGCTGCGCCAGATGTAGGTTCGGCGAGTCCCGATAAAATTTCTAGTAAGGTACTTTTGCCAGAACCACTCGGACCAATAATCAAACCTAGCTGTTGGGGTGCTAATTCCAAGTTAATTGATTTGAGAATTGCTGTTGGGCAGGATGTGGGGTGATAAGTTAGATTTCTAAGATAGAGCATTTGTTAAGATTACCAAAAAGTTGGCGAATAACTGATTAACTACACACAGAGCAACTGAAAAATTCCGAAAACACTCACATAGCACAGCCTGCATTCAAACTTTAATCTCACAGCAATAATTATCGACTTCCCAAACTTATAAGTCTTTTTCCACAAGGATTTGACACTCAGGAAAAAACTAACCTATCCTTGCGATCCGCTGCTGTATGTCTAGGGACTGTTTTCCATTGTGGCAGACTTCCTTCCTGAACAGTGGGTACAAAGAGTGTGGGAACCTGTAATAATTACCCAAGTCAACTTGTATAGAAAATTCTGGCTGAAATAGATGTCAGTCTCAGCTAACCATTTTTTGCATTCTAAGTAACATAAACAACTTTTTCAACCGCAATTATTCTGAAGGTGACAATGACTAAACTATATTCTCGACTTGCTAACCTGGGTAAAGCGACTTTAGTAAGTGCGATCGCCTTTAATTTATCTATTAGTCCCTCCCTCGCTGGCGATCCCTTTCGTGCTAGCGAACCTCGCAAAATTGGCGACAAAACTGAAGCAGCTTTTAAAGCGATTTTCCAACAGGGAAACTATCCAGCCGCAGAGAGTTATCTCAAACAAGCGCTATCCAGTGAACCAAATGAACCTCTAGCCTATGCCATGAGAGCATCCCTAGCATACACGAATAAGGATATGGCTGCACTAGACACATACAGCAAAAAAACCCTGGAAACCGGACAAAAACTGATTGCTAGTGACCCATTACGAGGTAATCTATACACTGCGATCGGTAATTTTTTAGAAGGATCTGTAATTATTACTCGTGAAGGTGCAAACGGTGCATCAAAAGCTTTAGGCAAGCTGCGCCAAGTCTATGAATATATGGACAAAGCCGAAGCAATTTCTGCCAACGATCCAGAATTAAATTTAATCAAAGGCTATATGGATTTGTTGCTAGCTGTGAATTTACCTTTTTCTAACCCAGATCAGGCAATTGAACGGTTAGAAAAAAATGCTGCACCTCAGTATTTAGCTGATCGGGGTATTGCCCTCGCCTATCGGGATTTAAAGAAATACTCTCAAGCACTAGATTATGCCAACCGTGCTTTAAAATCGACATCTGATAACCCAGAGATATATTATCTCAAAGCCCAAATCCTCCAAGAACAGGGGAAAAAAGAGAATAGCCAACCATTGATCAAAGAAGCGATCGCTAATTTTGACAAAGCTTTGACTAAAAAATCCCAACTACCAACCGATCTAGTAAAACAAATTGAAAGCGAACGCAACCGTGCTGCTAACAGCCTAAACAGTCTTGGTGGATAATTAGTCATGTGTCGTTTGTCATTAGTGAACACCTATTCATCTGTGCCCCATACCCCATGCCCAAACTTGATATGTTAGTTCCATAGCCTCACCAATGACAAATGACCAATAACCAATGACAACCCTCTCTAGTTAGCTTTATTTGCACCGACCTACTTAGTAATTGAGATATTTAACAACAATGGATATTATATTTCGCGAGATTAATCCTTTTGATGTGTGGATTTGGTTGAAGTTCAGCACCATTCCTTCGGCACGCGAAAGACAATATGTAGAAGAGGTTTTCAACTCCTGGTTTTATCTGGGTAAGTTGGGTGCATTTAATGCAGAAAATCTCCAGGTACAAGATACAGGACTTGATATCAGCTATTTCGACTATGACAGCCAAGGATATAAAAAAAGCTTGCTAGCGCTGATGCACAACATGGGTGAATTTGAGTATGAAGGTGAGTGGGGACGTTGTTGGTTTGACTTAGGAACCAGTGATGCTATATCCCTGGATATTTTAATTAATGGACTCACACAGCTAAGTGAAGAATACGTCACTATCGAACAACTGTATATTGGCGGCGAAAATGCAGATTGGCCCGTCGAGGACAGCGAAAATAACTCCCACTCTTTTTACGATAATTAGTTACAAAAATGAACAAAGCAGGTGAAATTCGGGTAATAGTTTTAGGGCTAATTCGTGATAGCGAACGCTTATTTGTCTCTGAAGGTTACGACCCTATAACAAAAAATACATTTTATCGCGCTTTAGGTGGTGGAGTTGACTTTGGTGAAACCAGCATTGCAGCTTTACAACGAGAATTTCAAGAAGAAATTCAAGCAGACTTAACGAATATTCGCTATCTAGGTTGTATAGAAAACCTGTTTACTTTCAATGGTAGACAGGGACACGAAATTATTCAGCTTTATCAATGTGATTTTGCTGAGTCTAAGTTTTATCAATTAGAAAGCTTAACATTTTCGGAGTCAAATAATCATAAACATCGGGCGCTATGGATAGATATTGCCCGGTTTAAGTCGGGAGAATTGAGGTTAGTACCAGAGGTGTTTTTTGATTATTTATAGAGTTTGTAACTAGAGAATAATGAGATGCGATCGCTAGCCACGGCTATTTTTACTCGCGGTTGGGCATTGGCTGACCTTTGGATCTTCATCGTTTTCCCAATTTTAGGCGGAGTTTTAGCGGGTATGGTCGCTCGATCGCTGCAAAACCAGATATTTAATACGAATCACAAGCGCATTCTCATACCATTTTGGATTTTAGATTTTGCAGAAAGTCTGAGCGCCGGCTTCCGGCGCTCAGACTTTCAAAGATAGATTTTGGATTGTCAGAGAGCTACTGTATAAGCTTCTGCTCATTCCATCTGTCGCATTCTTTTTTTAAATTGGTATCACTTAATGTCCTATATGAGCGTAAATAAGAAAGCCTCTCAAAAGAGAGGCTTTACTATGAACTCGTAGAACCTTTAACCAAATAGGTCAAAACCTGATACAGCAAAAGCTCCGGCGATAGCTGAAGCCGCCAAAGAAACAAAAGCTGTGTTAAACAACCACCAAGCAGCACCTGCGACAGTTTTTTTGGTTTCAACTGCTTGTTTTTGTGCTTGCTCTTTGATTGCATTCAGGCGTTTTTGAGTTTCTTGCTGAATACGTTCGGCTTGATGGAGTACGCCATCCCGTGTGCCTTCGATTTTGTCAATAATCTTGTTAGCTTGCGCTTCGGAAATATCTTCACGCGAACTGAGGATAGCAACTAGGGTATCACGGTCGAAAGAAGATAGGCGATCGCGCAAAGCCTCAAATCCAGCTTGCGGATCGTCAAACACTTTCGCAAAATCTTGCTGCATACATTCATAATTGAGTTCAGGACGCTCCAGTGAGTTGAGGTAGTTGCGAATTGAGCCGAAAATACCATCAAGTGCCGATTGCACCCTTTGCTGAATCTGCTGATATTGTTCAACAATCGAGTTACGCACAGAATCGATTTGCTCCACAATCCGGTTAGCTTCTTCTTCTGAAATATCCTCACGTTGTGACAACAAAGCCACCAGTGTAGAACGGTCGAATTTAGAAGCACGCTCACCTAAAGAAGACACACCAGCACGGGGAGAAGACAGCAACAATTGCAAATCGCGCTTGATACTATCCGGGTTGAGTTCTTCTTTATTAGTGTTACGCAGATAGTTTTCTAGATAAGCTTCAAACTCCTGCGCTTTTTCACTCGCGCGGTTTGCCAAGCGCTGCGGTGCTTTGACAATCTTATTGATAGCTTGTTGTGTTGAGTCGATGGTGCGGTTTACTTGCTCCTCGCTCAAATCTCCCCGTTGCGTCAGCAGCTTGACTAAAGTTTCTCGGTCTACTTGTGAAAGCCGCTCTCTGAATGCATCAGCGCCCTCTTTGGGGTCAGCCAATAATTTTTGCAAATCTTGTTGAATACCTTCTGGGTTGAGTTCTTCCAGGTTGGTATTGCGGAGATATTCACTAATCGTACTCGTGGTTTTTTCGTACTGCTGTTTTGCTGTCTCGGCGGCTTTTTGCGGAGCTTGCAAAACGTTATCTTTTACTGTGAGCAACTGGTCGATGCTTTGGTTTACCTGCTCCTCGCTCAAATCTTGGCGCTGACTCAGTAATTTTACTAATGTATCGCGATCAAATTGGGATAATCTTCCTTTTAAGGCGGAGATTCCGGCTTGCGGGTCTTCCAGCAAAGTCTTAAAATCTCGTTTAATGCCTTCAGGATTGAGTTCTTCTTTATTAGTATTCCGCAGATACTCTTCTACCCTTTGCCGCAACTCATCAGCTTTTGCTGCTGCTTGCTCTTGGAGTTCTTTTGCTTGGACTAAGACATTATCACGAGTACGCTCAAATTGACCAACAATATTATTAGCTTCCTCTTCTGAGATATCTTCGCGGTCAGCCAATAACGTCACCAAAGTATCGCGGTCAATTTCCGAAAATCTCTGACTTAAATCTTCAATACCGGCTTCTGGGTCTTCTAGCAACTTCGTTAAGTCCCTCTCAATACCTTGTGGGTTGAGTTCTTCCTTCCCAGTTGAACGCAGATAATCTTCTAGACGGGTGCGAAGATTTTGTGATTTTTCTGCTGTATCTGCCTGCTTGGCAGTTTCTAAAACTTCCGTGCGAATGCTTTCCATTTGTTCGGAAATTTCTTTGACTTTTGCTTCGTTGATATCTTCCCGTTGCTTGAGCAAGTTAGCAAAATACTCTCTTGTTAATTCCTCCAATTCCCGTCTGACATTTCCTGGGTTAGCATTCTGGTCATAGATGACTTCTTTAAATTCATCTTGGATTGTGATGCGGTTAAAATGCCAAGGGAAAGAATTTAAGATGTATTCTTCTATATCTGCCTTGACAGTATTATTCGGAAGTGCAGGTAATTTCTGAGCTACAGAACTACCAATCTTACTTGCTTGCTGAGTTGCTTGGTCTTTAAGTTGTTGCAACTGCTGTGTAATTTTATCGACATCTACATCCTGAACTTTCCCTGACAATTTTTGTAGCTGTTGAGTAACTTTTTCTACATCTATTTGGGCAAAGTCAACCCGCTTCAACACCGCAGGTAAAGCCGCACCTAAGCCAAGTTCAATAGCTTGCTTAACTATTCCATTGCTTTGCTTACCATTTCCACCCCCGACTGTTGCTAATTGCTGAATTTTTTCAACTAGTTTTTCAGGTTGTAATTCTTCTGGAGATGCTTGTTGAAGTAAATTAATTACTTTGTCGGTGGGATTTGATCCTTTCACAACTTGGTTCCAAGCATCTTGCAATTGGTCTGCAATCCCATTGATATCTGACTTGGAAAAGTCTGTGCGAGAGCTAATTAAATCAACAAAAGTCTGGCGATTAACATTTTTTAGTAAGTCACTATCAGCAATTGATTGTAAGTCTCCCTCCTTGAGCAGCTTCTGAAATTGAGAGCCGATTTGTTTAGTATCCAGCTGCGGTAACTGTACACCAGATAAAGAACTCTGTAATGCATTTTTGATACCATCTGGGTCAAAACCTGATGTGATTTCCCGACGAACGGCGGCGGTGATTTCTTCAGCTGTGGAAACTATCTGACTTTTAGCAGCATTAGCACCCAAAGCCGCAGTTGCTGTACCCATGATTCCTTGCATACCACTATTAACGGTACTAACAACAGAACCAATCAAGGAGCCGACTGCACTCGAACCTAACCACATAATGACTGTGAAATAGGCAGACCAAATGACTACACCGATAATTGCTCCTAAAAGCGCACTGTCAATTAAGCTGAGTTTCACTGCTAAAAAGCAAGCGCCAAATAAGGCGATAGTTGCGGTAACAAGCGCCCAAAGACCGACGGCTGTTTCAACTTTGCGAATCGTTCCGCCCAAGCTTTCAGATTCATCAGAACTTGAGCTACCACCTAAAGCTGAAATTCCTATAGCTACCGAGAAATTTGTTAATAGCAATTGAAAGGCAAATGCCATTAATATGCCAGCAAGCAACGCCACCAAAAATTTTGGCCCAGAAAAAACAAGTGATGCTTGTTCTGGTGTTAAAACTTCCTGAGTTATTGTCATCGGTGTTAAACCAAACAGTGTAAAATTCACAATTGTAAACATTCTATTTTCCTCCTTCGATCTTAATTAGACATTGCCACTTGCATAAAAAAAGAAGGCGTTGCTGAATCTAGGGATAAATGTATCATGCAAAGGAAAATCCATTCGCCTAAAACTTTTTACTATTTGCTTTATCTAATTTACAAAATTCAGTTGATATAAACCCTCTCTCCGAGGATTGATTCAATCATTTTAATACTTAATCGAAAGTAGTAATTAAATCTAGCCTTCATCACAAAAAAGTCTTATATTAATATAGCGTTTGTAGTAATTTTGTAGTCTTGCTCAAGACTACAAAATTACTGAACCTTTATTTTTTGTGAATAGTTTATAGCCTTTTTTGTGAATAGTTTATAGCACTAAAGATAAGAGGTTGTTTGAAAAGTCTAATTTATTACTCACCAGGCGAATTCTATTCGCCTAATAGTTTTCAAACATCCTCTAATGTTTAAGTCAGCCTAATCGATATATATCAGAAACCTAAGTTAGTTAAACATGTTCATTAATACCTTTTAATTAAATAAAATATACTTCTATTTTTTAACCTCTATAGTATTTTTCGCGAAACTTGTAATATCACCCTTGATAAAGACAAAGTTATTCCCAGAGATTGATGAGAAGCTAATCTAAAGCTGGCTAAATATATTGAAAGTCGTAACCACTTTGTAAATAAGCATTTACCCCTACTACTAAGGAGTAATAAGAAGGTACTAATAAGGAGAAATATTGGATATGTTGGGTTACCCTGAGGGAAGCAGATCCGCGTCTACGCAAAGCCTCAAACCAACCTACGCAGTTTAAAGTTTTTGGCTCTAACTGAACTGTATTGGATTATAAGTAATATTATTATCGTGAATCATATTTCAGAAATGCCCTTCCAGGAACTTGTAGTGATAACTAGTCATCTTTGATACTACGAGCTTCTGAAGAATAAATACTCATGTCGCCTAATCAGCCACCAAATCAAATAATTACACTTCTATGGTTATTTTTATTAGGACTTGCCATTTCTCAAAGTCTGGGATACGCAAATTTTAACTCAATTGCCTATCAAAATTCTTCCACAGTCGTTGCTCAAAATTCTCCCAAGCTAGGGCCACAAGAAATCATCCAAGCCGGGGAAGTTAGGGCTTTACCTGGCAAATTAGATACAGTACCTGTGTTTAATAGCAACAGTCCAGAATGGATTAAAACTGAGGAGATTTTACTTTCTACCTTTCCACCTAGTGGGAAAAAAATCCCAGCGGCGCACCTAAATTTTCCTTTTCAGGGGCGTTTTGACTTATTTGCCCATCACTACACCCATACTCCCAAGGATTTGCAGACACTATACTTGGGCGTGATTGTGTCTAACCCTGGTAAAAAACCAGTCACGGTAGATGTTTTACAGGCGGCGAGTTATTTAATGCAGGATGCGCCTTTTGTGACATTAGCGCCATACATTGATAATAATGATGGTAAGGCTTATTCGGGGCCAGGCGATCGCGCTGTGAGTGATGTCCTCAGAGGAATTCGCCAAGCTGATTTTCCGGCAAAATTGGTAATTCCCCCAGGACAAAGCCGATTGTTGTTAAATCATCCCATTCCTGTCAAAAATCTGGAAAAGCCTGTTAATGGGCGTTCTAGCTTTATGCGGCTGCGTAGTAGCGATCGCGTTTATGCAGCTAGTTTAGCAATGTTTGCTAAAAAAAATGCTGATGGTAGCGAGCGATCGCCTACTCTCACAGAATGGCAAGCTTTACTAAATGATGGCACTTTTGCAGGGCCAAGAGATAAAACCCCTACCCCTCCAGACGCTGTTAGCGGGAAGCTGATTTATGGGCGTGTAGCAGGTGTATCTCAAGGTTCCCAGTGGAAAGCGAAACTTGTGGATAATGCCCAAGCTAAAACTCTCACAATTCCCCAACCTGGTCAAGCAATTTCTTATGCTTTAGACACCCTCAAGGGTGGGCGATTGGGTAGTGGACAAATTCAAACAGCAAAGATGCTAGTACGTTATCCAGATACCGCCTATGAAGCGCACGGTAATTATGGAGTGGAATATAATCTCAGCTTGCCTTTAAGCAACAATACCAAGCAACCCCAGAAAGTAACTGTCACCCTAGAAACACCTTTAAAGGAAGACAAATTATCCCAAGGTAGTCTACGCTTCCGCCAACCATCGCTCGATTTTCCTTTTTTCCGTGGTACGGTACGCCTACGCTATATCGATGATCAAGGAAAAAACAAGACGCGCTATGTGCATTTATGGCACAGAACCGGTCAGGTTTTAGAGCCATTATTGCAAGTTGTGCTACCACCATCAACTCAGCAAACGGTGCAAGTGGATTTAATTTATCCACCAGATTCCACACCACCCCAAGTGCTGACTGTAAGAACGCTTTGACACCGATTTGCCTAACCACGCAAATAAGCTTAGAAATCCAGCCAGATTGATCTATTAGGAATCCGGTTTGATTTTTGCACAAATTTAGTCTAGACAGTCCAGTAGTAGAACGACACGACTAAAATAATGCAATAGATTGTTGATGTTATTAATATAAATCGATATTTTCTGTTTATTTCTAATGCAACATTTTAGCTGTGTCAGTCCAGTAGGGTGCGTTAGCTGCGAGAGTACAGCACCATTATTAGGGATTTGATGCCCTACTCTCACTGTTAACGCAATGCCAGTACTTTACGAGAAGCCGCTCCGCGTCTACGCTCAAGTCGAGAAACCCTTCCTGTGCGACTGGCTCCCGTACGTATCTGTTCAATAATCAAATACTAGTCCTATTGCAGCTTTGATATGTACAGTTCTTTGTAACCAATATTTTGGTTTGGGTTGATATATGGACGATATACTTTCGACAATATCAAGTTCTGTCTGATGGTAGAGTTCTTCACTTCTGCCATCAGACAGAAAATCACCATCATCGGTTAAGTCACCAAGAAAAGATTCCTCATTTGATAACAATTCAAACCCAGCAGGTAGATTGTCACTTTTGATCATATTCATGAAGGTTTTATTCCGCAGAAGTTTGACGGGAAATTCAATCAAAGGCTTCATAAAAGAAGCAATTATCTGTGATCAAATATGTTGAGTTATATTTTGAGATTAATTAAAATTTACCTGTTTTTCTGGGACGTTTGTGGCCAAAATGGCATAAAAATAACCCACATTTGATTTTCTGCACAGCAGAAAATCAAATGTGGATGTATGAGTGTTTCCCCACTTTTTCTGGTATTATGTCCAGTGTCTTCAGCAATGCCATAAGCGAAAAGTTGCGTGCGCGGGTTCCCCACCTTGAGCAAAATTTTCAAGACAGCGAAAATCAAAGTAATAAGTATATGTTGTAGGACAACCGATACCTTTTTGCTAACATTCATTAACAAATACACTCTTTAAGAGAGGGCGTATCAACCAATGCACGAAGGAAAATCCCTCGCGCACCATTGAGATCCCTCGGCATCACCCGCCCGTCAGATGGAGACTTGACGAATTTAGCACCACCAAGTTTGTGGATTATTTCGCCAGTCCAACTGACTGTTTTTGATGTATATGCCTCGTTGACATCCATTACTACCTTGCCAGTTTCAAAAACTTTGTGTTTAAGAAACTGCTTAAACCGGTAGTGAGAAAGTGTTAACATCTGGCGTACTGACTTTGACCTAATTCGTCGTTTTGCCTTTTTGGACATCTGGGATGTTTCAAAAGTTGGTAGTAAAATAATGTCAAAGTTATCAACCAAAAACCGAGCAGTTTTCTTGTGCAGTTCGTCTACAAGGTTTTTGATTTTACCTCGCAGTGAACTTGCTGCAAGTTTCATTCTTTTTTTCTGTTTGCATTTAGCTTTGGTTAGCTTAGAAATCAACTTATCTAAACGGAAACATAGCTTCTGAACTTGCAAGTTAGCAGATGCCCCAATTTCGCCAAAACTAGACTCAGAAAAGAATGTGATAAACGTCCTGATACCGGGGTCGAGTGCCACAACACGTCCTTGGTTATCAGACTTTTGTCGTGGCACATTCTCTGGAACCGTCAGATAGTAGTCACGATAAGCAAATACTAAACGACAGTCACCAAAGCTTTGTGGCAAGGCTTCTTTGAATGTTGCCTCACCTAATATAGTGTGGTAAATTCCTAAGTCTTTTACCGCAGACTTGGGGATGTAGCAAGATTGTACAGGGTCTTTTCTTGACCTAAATCTAACCTTGCTAATGCCACCACCATTTTTAAATTTTTTCTTGGCGCTGCTGACAGATTTACAGGCATCTTTGATAGCGATTGACTTAATCTGATAAGGGACTGATTTACTCCACTCTGGTAATCCATTTAATATGTCGGTTTTAATCGCTTTCCAGTTAGCCTTGATGCTAGAATCTTGCAGTAACTTGACGGTAGTGTTGTAGACAAATCTAGATACACCGAACCACTGCTTAAGAGTCTGTCTCTGTATTGCCGTGAGGAAGATCCGGATCTTCTTTGATTTTTTTACTGTACTTTCCCCTGCCGTGCATCCGACAAGAGAAGACGTGGAGGATGGAGAGAAGATCCGAGGTAAGCTCTGATTCGGGGCAGTGTACAGTGTTGTCGAGAACCACGATTTGTCCACCGTTTTGCTCGACCATGTACTGAATAAGCTCAAATCCAAACCTTGCGAGTCGGTCACGACAGGCAATAATAAGCGTGAGCTTATCTCCTTGCATAAGTCTGTCCAATAAGGTTTGCAGTCCTTTGCGTTTAAAGTTGATTCCACTGCCGATATCTTTGATAGCGAAGCGTTAGCGACGTAAGGAGCGTCTGATTTCGGCATCTGGGTAGAGTGACTGCATATAAGCAATTTGTCTACCAAGGTCGTCTCGCTGTTTGGTTGAACTGACTCGGCAGTAGCAAATAAGGGAAGTTCTAACTGCACCGCGAAAATAGGACTCGACATCAAAGAGTCTTTGCCCTGCTTCGTTTTTGATGCTTTGGATTTTCCCATTGTCTGCATACTTCCTTAGTGTGTTTGGGTGCAGTCCGAGTTTTTTAACTGCCTCTCGTAGTGGTACGTAAGCCATACCACTATAGAACCCATTTGTTATTTTATGTTAGCTATTGTTAGCAAATAACTAGCTATTGACTAGCCCTTCGGCTTCTCTGCGAGACGCTACGCGTAGCTTGCTTAGTAGCAGGGGTACACTCAGGGTAAAAGGTTTGGGTTTCGGGAATCAGGACTCCTGCCCTGGAAGAGAATGTAAGACCAATAGAACTACGGAGTCCTGGCAGCTATGCCCGATGAATTGGTAAACCCCGTCCGTCTTATGGCGGGGCAGTTCACCTACTTACCGCCGTAGAAAAAAGCAATTTCTTTCTCTTTCAAAGGAGCAAATCCAGCACCTACGAGCAATTGATCGAGTTCTCCTTGGGGAATATGTTTTGCACCAATCCGGACAATGCGCGATCGCATAGTATTTGATACGCCGCTACGCTGTCTATTCGCTTCTAGCGCCATGACTTTGGTATAGAGTTCTAGCTTGGCGGATGGAATAGGGGAACCGTCAAAATCGATTCCAGAAGCGATCGCTTCATCAATAGCATCAGCACCTGTGGTTGCTTGATTAGTTTCCGCAGTCATAGCAATTTCCTCTATATCTATAAAATTTCTTGCAAGAGTTAGGAAAAGGCTAAAGAGAAAGGTAATTTTGTCCTTTTCTGCTTCACTATTCCCCGAATACTGCAAGGAGTCTATTTTACCAGCCATGCTGACACCAAAGAACAACCTTTGACTTGAAAGTGCTGAGTGGAGAATCTCACTGAGGACTCGCTACTCGCTACTTATTTGCTTTTCCACTGTGAGAAGCTGATTTTCCGGCTGATTGCGTGGAATGTATTTGCATAACTTGTCACTTTTCCAGATTTTGGTTTAATCTCAAACCAACGGTGTAGCAATATGGTGATGCTATGTCTGATGCCCAAACCCCTCAAAATCAAGACCGCACTCTCGAACAAGCGCTGACTAACAAAATCATAGATGATTACTTTGACAACTCTGAAAGTTGGCTCAGAGCCATTTTGCGGATGTGTATCTTCTCTTTGGCTTACCTAGATGATGAACCAGTTTTCGTTGTCGAATGTCCCAATCAAGCAGTAGCCAAGCGCCTCAGCCGCAAAACCTATCCTTTTCGAGGTATGGTGTATTTTTTAACTGACTGCCTTAATGGTAGCGATCGCACTTTATTCTGCTACCAAGAAAATGCTGGGGGAACCTGGCGCTGTTTTGATACTAGTACTAGTTCTTGGAAAACCCTAAGTCATTTGCAAACACCCACTGCTTTTGACAGTTAACTTGTTGACTGTTGACTGTTAACTGTTAACTGATGATTGTTGACTAATCACGAACTTGACGTGTTGCTAAACCGCCAACAACCGCACCCAACACCGTACCTGTCCACAATCCTGTGGTGCTACCTTGCCATAGCGCCCCTGGCGTTACCCAAGCGTTGCACACCTCCTTGAAGCCCCAAGGCTGATTTTGACACTTCTGGCGATGAACCATCAGGGCGATTTGCCCACCGATGTAACTACCAAAAAATCCCGATGTTAGGGCTAAAAAGGTGCAAATTAAAATTGGTTTTTTTGTCATTGGTCATTTGTTATTGATAATAAGTTATTTCTTACCCATTCCCCAGTCAACAGTCAACCGTCAACCGTCAACCGTCAACTGAGCAAAGCCGAAGTCCATCAACCAGTATTTCTCATCCCTGCAGCAATCCCGTTAATGGTTAACAATGCGCCTCGCAATAACTCGCCTTTGCTGTAACGGGAGTGGATAACCCCAGAGGTGGAAGTAGTGTTGCGGGATTGGCGGAGGCGTTTGAGTAAGGAAACTTGGATGAATCCTAAAGGGACAATTGTGCCATTGCGTAACTGGACTGAACGCTGTAAGACAGGATCACCATCTAACAGTCGATTATGGCCAGTGATTTTTAACACTAAATCTCTAGTGAGATAGAATTCACTGGCGATTTGCTCAAAAACCTTTTCAAACCTAGGTAAATCTTCAGGGTTGGATAGTTCTTGGACGTAGTGACGTGCCATTTGCATGTCTACTTTGGCTAAGGTCATTTCTGCTTTGGAAATCACCATTTTGAAGAAGGGCCACTTGATGTAAAAGTAGCTGAGTAACTTCAGATGTTCTTCTGGTTCTTCATTTAAGAACTCTTGCAAAGCTGTGCCAACACCGTACCAAGAAGGCAGCAAAAACCGGGTTTGTGTCCAGCTAAATACCCAAGGAATAGCTCTGAGACTGGTTAAATCTTTTTTACCTGATGGACGACGCGCTGGACGAGAGCTAATTTGCAGCTGGCTAATTTCTTCTATGGGAGTGACTTGGTGGAAAAAGTCGATAAAATCTGGCTGGTCATAAATTAAAGCGCGATAATGAGTCCGCGATCGCGCTGCTAACTCCTCCATAATCTCATTCCAGGGTTGAATATCGTCAAACCCTGTCCGCAGCAAGCTAGCTTGAATGACTGCAGTGGTGATAGTTTCCAGATTGTATAAAGCTAAATCCAGCAAGGAGTATTTGGAAGCTAAAACTTCCCCTTGTTCTGTGATTTTGATCCGTCCATTAATACTGTGACCTGGTTGAGCCAAAATAGCCTCGTAAGCCGGCCCCCCACCACGTCCCACAGAACCACCGCGCCCGTGGAAAATTCGCACGTTGAGATCGTAATCCTCTGCGGTTTGTTGGAGGGATTTTTGCGCTTTATGAATTTCCCAGTTGCTGCTTAAAAAACCAGAGTCTTTGTTGCTGTCAGAATACCCCAACATGATTTCTTGCAAGTCAGGGGTGAGGGGTGAAAAGGCGGGGGAGATAGGGAGAGGGGAAGAGGGGGGGATGTTTTCTTTACGGGCCTTAATGACTTCGTAGCCACCAGCTAATAAAGCACGATATAACGGTAGCTCAAACAGTTGACGCATGACGCTTCTGGAGCGTTGTAAGTCTTCTACCGTTTCAAACAAGGGTACAACTTGAATTGTCCCAACTGCGATCGCCGGATCAAAAAGTCTCGCTTCTTTGGCTAACAGCAATACTTCTAGCACGTCGCTGACTTCGCGGCACATGCTAATTATATAAGTCTGGCAGATGTTGACACCAAACTCTTGTTGTAGCGATCGCACGATGCGGAAGGTTTGAATCACATCGTTGGTTTTTTCCGAGAATGGCAATTCCGCCGGAATTAAGGGACGACGGGTTTGCAGTTCTCCTGTCAGCCAAGCTACTCGCTGTGCTTCCGATAATTCGTTATAAGGTTGGGGTAATACTTGCAGGTATTCCAGAATCTCATTGAGTGCATCGGCGTGGCGGGATGATTCTTGGCGAATATCCAACTGTGTCAGATCAAAGCCAAAAATTTCTACCTGGCTAATGAGATTTTCTAGTTCCCGACAGCTTAAACCTGTTTCGGTCAAATTGCGATGGATTAACCGCAGTTCCGTGAGAAAATCGGCTCCCGAACGATACATGGGAGTGCCTTCATTTTTGGGAGTTTCTCGCTTATACAAAGCTAAATTGCGATCGCGTGTATTTTCCAACCTTCTGAGTACATAAGACAATTTCAGACGGTAGGGTTCTTGGCGATAACGCAGCGCCAATGCATCATATACTTCACTCAATTGGGACTGATCCAACTCCAGGGATTCTAACAAGTCTGGTAGTACATCACTCCAGTGCATTGATACACTCAATAACTCAATCAGCTTTTTCACTGACTGAACATATCTTTCCAGAACCATTTTGCGCTGATAGCAAGCCGTCTGCCAAGTTGTTTCTGGTGTCACTGATGGATTCCCATCTCTGTCTGAACCTACCCAAGAACCAAAAGAGCAGAAATTTTTCTGTGGCGGTTCTAGCCAAGGAAAGGTTTTATTCAGAGAATATTTGAAGCGTTGATAAAGTTGGGGAATCCCATCAAATAGAACTTCTTGGAAGTAGTGCAAAGCGTAGTCTACTTCATCCAACACCGTCGGTTTAAACTGATGGAGTTCATCCGTGCGCCACCACAGACGGATTTCTTCCAGTAATTTTTCTCTGAGTTCTGCCGCTTCCCAAGGATAACCTCCGATTGTGTTACCGGTGCGGTTTTCTGCCGTATCCAGATGCTGCAAGAGTGTGACTACCTGGCGCTGCTTATCGCGGATGGTGTGACGGACAATTTCTGTGGGGTGGGCTGTAAACACCAAACGCACATCCAACTGCGCTATCAGGCGTTGAATTTGCTGGGGTGGTACGTTCAACTTAAATAAATGGGGGAACAAAGCCGAAAAAGTACCTTTCTGCTTTTCTTTCTGTTTGCTAATCCAATTCTTCGCCAGCATATCTGCTGCTAGTGCGCCGTTAACGGGTGCGTCGTCTTCGCCTTTATTCGATGAATAACTGATATTGGGTAGACTTTCCGGCTCTGCTGCTGCTGCCTCCAATTCAGAATAACGAGTCAATTGCTGCCGTTGTTCATATTCCTGCTCTATGATATTAATCAGCTGAAAATATAAAGCAAAAGCACGAGCTGCCCGAATTGCTTCATTGATGTTGAGTTGTTCAATCAACTTGACAGCCGAGGAAGCTTGGTCATCAGTGGCTTGTCCTTCTGGCGAACATAGATCGCGTAGTTGCCGCAACAGATCTACCATCTTTTGACCGCATTCTTGCCGCAGAACCGACTCCCACAACTCCTCCACTATTTGCAGCCGATGCCGTAAAAATAATTCGGAGGTGGGATAGATATTAGCAGCCTGAGATAAAGAGTATAACAGGGAACTCATATTCTTTATGCTTGTAAAGCCAATTATTGTTGACAATCTTAGGTTTTGCCATTGTTACCCCTGGGATTTACCCGGAGTAAAACATTTGTTACAGTAAAATTTTTAACTGTTACTTGATTCTTGATCGTCCGGGAAGTTGAGGATGGGTAAGCGATCGCCCCGAAACAATTCTTCACTTGCTTGTCCGACAGCTTCCATCGCTCTAGTAGTGGCTTGCGCTGTGGTGAGCAGCAGTAATATAGACGCTGTACCTATTTGTAAAAGCAAAGATTGGGGAATGCTAAACAAAAACAGATTTAATTCAGGGTGAGATGAGGATGTTTGAGTGACAGGAGACATTGCTAATTCTTGGTTGTTTGCAGATGAGTAAAATAAACAGAAAACTCAATATCAGCATAGCTTGCAACTGTACAAGACAATCTCGATCTATTTCGTCAGCGAATAAGGTAACAAAAGTGTTAAAAACAATCTTCAGGGTGTGATAAACCTATGGTTCTAGTTTACAAGTGCAGGCCCTATCCCCCAATATCCGCTTCCTGTAAAGTTAACTGCCCATGAAAACAGCATTACTAGATCGCCAAAAATCCATAGTGCAATGGGTAAGCCAAGCAACAGGGATTAACACTTTCGGGGTGAAAGTCCAGTTGCGAGGAAACGACTTACACATTCTTTGTGAAGGTTTGGAATGTCCACAACGTTGGCGCACTCTATCCGACTTACTGCAAGCACTACAACAAACAGACCTGCAAGTCTTAACAGGTGAACAACCTTCAATATACCAAGTATTTGTCTACGGCCGAAAAAAAGAGGAGCCGCGTCCCCAATGGTGTCATCGGGTTGACTTAAATCAACTGGATCGGCATTTGGAGCAGGTGCGTCAAGCCTTACTAGAAGACGGGGAAAAATCCGGACAATCAGGCGGCTCGCTGATTGTCTCTAATGAAAGTTTGGCACGGCAAGGAAATTTAGAGGCGATCGCCCGCTATCTGGGTGAAACTCTGAGTACTTTTGGTGTGGCGGTACGTGTAAAAGTTACGCCGCAACAGTCTACACAGAATGACCTCCCATCTGCAAATCGCCTATGGGTATTTTGTCAGTCTGGCTATAGCCCTGATCCGGCATTGTTAGGAGAGCCGATAGCCCAAAAGTTACGTCATCTCAAGCTTTCGGGTTATCAGGATGCCGTAATTGTTTCCCAAGTCAGTGGGGAAACGCAACCTGATTGGCAAATGCGGGTTGACTTGACACCACCAGAGGTGATGCTCAAAGAATGGGCGCGTTGGGGGGATGTGCAAGCGATCGCCCGTTTATTAACTGGGGTATTATCTGAATTCAAGGTTGCCGTCCAAGCCTCTCTGCAAGAGTCAACCCTACATATCTTCTGCAAGCCAGGTTTTGACCCCTTAGAAACTGCCCCAGCCCCAGATAAGACGCTGTGCTTACAGACAATCCTATCCCAACTAGAAGCGATCGCCCCTCAAGGCATTCTCGCCGCTACCGTCTACGGGCAAAAAACCGCCGACAAGCAACCAGCTTGGGTGGACTGGTTAGTTTTACCTGCAAAGGAGCATCCTGCACTCGCCCCATCGCCCCTGGAGTTAGCCACATCTGGCGATGAACCAGCCATCAATTTTTTACTGGAGCGTCTACTTAATCCTGACTTGGAACGGCGACTCAAAACAGGTGGAATTCGCGTACTTCTGCTACAAAAAGGTGATTTATTGCACATCATGTGTGATGCACCTGTTTGCCCAACCAGTAAACAAGTTGCCAGTAAAGTTACTCAGTTTATCCGCCAATTAAAAATTCCCCATATTTTAGGGGTACGTGTTTACGGTCGTCGGGCTGGTAACAAAGAACCTTTTTGGCATCACGGCGAGGACTTTGAGCAGCGTCAACGTTTAGTACCAGAGGCTACTCCAGAATTTGCGGCTACGGCTATTTATATAAATGACCTTGTAGCCACCGAGACTAGTGAGCCAATCTTACGCCCTGACCTCACAACCGAGGAAGTGCAAACCTTCATCAAGGAAGTTGCACGGGACTGGGTGACAACAGCGAGAACAAAAACGAAAAAGTTCTTATTAAGAACGCAGCTATTTACAGAAATTGACGCCTCAGCAGAGTCAATCGCCGATACCCAAGGTGTCAAGGTAGCATTAGTATGGGGTACACTGGGGTTATTACTGACCCTGCAAACTGATTGGGTGTTGGGTCAAATTGTTACCCGTACTCAACAAAGTCCGCCAAAAGTCGCTAGTGTCTCAACCCCATCTCAGCCAAAACCATCTTTAAAGTCTCAGGAAAATCAGAATCAGAGGACAGCATTTTTTACTGATACTTCCAAACCCAAATCGCCGCCAAATAAGAATTCTGTATTCAATGCTTCTGGTTTTACTCAAAGTGATGACACCCAGGCAACAAATTTAACGGCCGCGCCACTGAAAGAAAAGGCAACTGCAACAGCTATTTTATTAGCAGCGCGATCGCAAATGCCGAGCTTTAATGCTAGACAGTTAGACGAGCAAATCGCCCTGTATAAGCAACGTCTAGCCAAAACTGGGACTCCTCCACAGGTACTGATTATTGGCTCCTCTCGCGCCCTCAGAGGTGTCGATCCAGCGGCACTTTCTCAAACATTGGCGACTCAAGGCTATAAAAATATTGATGTATTCAACTTGGGGATTAACGGTGCTACAGCACAAGTTGTAGACTTTGTCATCTGTCGTGTGCTAAAACCATCTGAACTGCCAAAACTCATTCTTTGGGCAGATGGTTCCCGTGCTTTCAACAGTGGCCGTGAGGATATCACATTTAAAGCGATCGCTGCCTCAGCAGGCTATAAGCAGGTGTTACAAAAATCACTGGCAAATAGTAGTCATGAGGGCTTGTCTAAAAATTCTGCCAGTACATCTGGTGAAGAAAAAATCAAACAGGAGAAGAAAGAGATTACCAGCTATGAAGCTGTCAATCAGTCGATAAATCAAGCTTTGGCTGCTGTTTCTGTTAGCTACAAAAACCGCGATCAGATCAAAACTCTCTTGCTCAAACAACTAAATGCTTTGCCTTTCGCCAACCAGAATTCTTTGAAAGTCGAATCTAAGACGAAGCTCACAACTACTAATTCCGAGGAGGATACTTACTTACAAGCAGTTGACTTTGATGGCTTCCTACCTTTATCTATCCGCTTCAACCCCTCTAGATATTATCAAAAACACCCCAAAGTTTCGGGCAATTACGATAATGACTATCAATCTTTCCTCGTAGGAGGAGAGCAGGATACTGCCTTGCAATCATTAATCCAGTTTACCGAGTCTCGGAAAATTACTCTAGTATTTGTCAACATGCCTCTGACGGCAGAATATCTAGACCCAATACGTCAACAATATGAGCAAGAATTTCAACAATACATGTTGGGTTTATCTGCCAGTCCCAACTTTATCTACCGGAATTTCAGCCAAATATGGCCCAAAGCAAATCAATACTTCTCTGACCCCAGCCATCTCAACCGCTTCGGTGCCTATGAAGTCTCGAAAAAACTCGCTAAAGACCCTATGATCTCTTGGCCTACAAAGTAAAAGGAGATAGGGGAGAGATAATTAATGACTCTTGACCCTTGACTCTTGACAGTTTGACTCTTGACGGTTCGACTACGCTCACCGTCCACCTTGACTCTTGACCCTTGACAAATGAACTTTATATCAATTTTCTACGGACTATTTTTGCTGAGTGTATTGGGAATTTATTGGTCTTTAGCACAACAGAAATTGCGCTTGTGGACGCTATTAATTGCTAGCCTTGTATTCTATGGATCTTTAAATATTCAATATATACCATTACTCCTAGCACTTACTTTTATTAACTTTCGTTTGGGCTTAGAAATAGGGAAAAATACTGCACCAGGAAAACATACTGTTGACTGGCGAACTTCTAACGAAGAGTGGCAATTTGCCCAAGTTGACTGGAATCTTCGCCGCTTGAAGCTGTTGTGGCTAGGCGTAACTCTGAATGTATTGCTACTACTAGGCTTTAAATATCTGCATCATGTCTTAAATTTTGCTGTTAATTTGTCAACAGAATCACCTAATAGCGCTTTTAAATTGATTGCACCTTTGGGGATTTCATTTTTTACCTTTGAGTGCATTTCCTACCTAATTGATGTCTATCGCGGTGCGCCTGCTTCTGAGCAATTTCTCAAATTTGCGGCATACAAGCTATTTTTTGCCAAATTGATTTCAGGCCCAATTACCCGCTATCATCACTTAGCGGCTCAGTTTAATACACTGCAATTCCCTACTACTGATAAAGTGGCAGAAGGACTGTGGTTAATTTCTAGAGGTGCAGTCAAAAAAGGGATTTTGGCAGATCACCTGGGAATTTTTGTTGATTTATGTTTTGGTAATCTCCAAAGAGCAGGTAGCACTGATCTCTGGTTAGCCACATTTGCCTATGGCTTACAGCTTTATTTGGATTTCAACGGTTACGTAGACATTGCCCGTGGTAGTGCTTTGCTTTTCGGCTTAGTTTTACCTAACAATTTTGACTTTCCCTACTTTAGTACTAGTATTGCCGACTTCTGGCGACGTTGGCACATCACTCTCGGAGATTGGTTACGTAACTATATTTACTTTCCCTTGGGTGGTTCCCGCCAGGGATTGATGCGTACCTGCTGGAATCTATTGGTTGTCATGCTAATCGCTGGTATTTGGCACGGATCGGCTTGGGGTTTTATTGTTTGGGGCATATTCCACGGGTTAGCTTTAGTGGCGCATAGACTGACAGATGCAATCAGCGATCGCTTTGAGCGTCTAGAAAACTTCTGGCAAAACCCTCTAGGTGTAGTTATAGCTTGGTTGTTAACCCAACTGATGGTTTTTACCTCTTGGATCTGGTTCCGCTTACCAAACCTCCAAGATTCCTCTTTGGTATTTCAGCACCTCTGGGGACGGAATGCTGATGCTCAATTTGCTCAGAAGGTGTATGTAGAGGCTTTAAATATAAGTCAATACCAACTTGCTTGGATGCTAGGTGCTTTAGCCGCCCTTATGGCCACAGCCTATCTCTTTCATGGTCGGCTAAAAGTAGAATTCAACTGGCCCGTTAAGCTGGTCTTTGTGCCTTTCTGTTTATACGCAGTTTGGCTATTAGCCCCTGAAGGTAGTTTGCCCTACATTTACTTTGATTTTTAGAAAGTCATCGTCTACAGTCAAAAAAAAATATAAGTAAATCTAATCGTCACTGAGAAATAAATAAACTGAAAAATAAATAATTTAACTTAAAGTCATGTTAAGTTTAGTAATACAGGAAAGAAAGTAATTTCACCTGATTCATTTTTAATAACCCATAGCACTCATAAAACAATGACAACCACCTTACAACAGCGCAGCAGCGCTAACGTATGGGATCGTTTTTGCGAGTGGATCACCAGCACCGAAAACCGGATTTATGTCGGTTGGTTCGGCGTATTGATGATCCCCACCTTGCTAGCCGCAACCGTTTGTTTCACCATCGCCTTCATTGCAGCACCCCCTGTAGACATAGATGGTATCCGTGAACCAGTAGCAGGTTCCTTAATCTACGGAAACAACATCATCTCCGGAGCAGTAGTTCCATCCTCCAACGCCATCGGCTTACACTTCTACCCAATCTGGGAAGCAGCTTCCTTAGACGAGTGGTTGTACAACGGCGGACCTTACCAACTAGTAGTATTCCACTTCCTGATCGGATGTGCTTGCTACCTAGGTCGTCAGTGGGAATTGTCTTTCCGTTTAGGAATGCGTCCTTGGATCTGCGTAGCATACAGCGCGCCTCTAGCGTCTGCAGCAGCAGTATTCTTGATCTACCCCATCGGTCAAGGTTCATTCTCCGACGGTATGCCCTTGGGTATATCCGGCACATTCAACTTCATGATCGTGTTCCAAGCAGAACACAACATCTTGATGCACCCCTTCCACATGTTGGGAGTAGCAGGTGTGTTCGGTGGTTCATTGTTCTCTGCAATGCACGGTTCTTTGGTAACATCTTCCTTAGTTCGTGAAACCACCGAAACCGAATCCTTGAACTACGGTTACAAGTTCGGACAAGAAGAAGAAACCTACAACATCGTTGCAGCCCACGGCTACTTCGGTCGCTTAATCTTCCAATACGCATCATTCAACAACAGCCGTTCACTGCACTTCTTGCTCGCAGCATGGCCAGTAGTTGGTATCTGGTTCACAGCTTTGGGTGTCAGCACAATGGCGTTCAACTTGAACGGATTCAACTTCAACCAATCAGTAATTGATTCTCAAGGTCGCGTCATCGCTACTTGGGCTGATGTGATCAACCGCGCTAACCTGGGTATGGAAGTGATGCACGAGCGTAACGCTCACAACTTCCCCCTAGATTTGGCTGCTGGTGATGTTGCTCCTGTGGCTCTGACTGCTCCTGCTATCAACGGTTAATTTTTAACTGCATCATAGCTTAGATAAAAAGCGCCTCCCGGTAACGGGGGGCGTTTTTTATGTTGTAACTTCCCTATTTCGCGTATCGTCCGCAGCGTACCTGTTGATGAGACAATAAACGAGATATGAAGCTTGCGTTGTGTTGCTTCCAGCCCAAAGGAATCTGTAGAAATGTGGAAACGAATTGCATTGATTTTGCTATTAGTGTTGAGCTTCAGCGTGAGTAATACCGATGTAGCGATCGCCGCTGGACTTAAAAGCTTTGTCAACACTATTGATGGCTATCAGTTCTTATATCCTAATGGCTGGGTGCAAGTTAAAGTTGCCAACGGCCCCGATGTTGTGTTTCATGATTTGATTGAAGTCAGTGAAAATGTCTCTGTAGTAATTAGTCCCGTTCCCGGAGGCAAAACTTTGACAGAATTGGGGACACCAACAGAAGTTGGATATAAATTGGGTAAGGTGGCTCTCGCACCAACAGACTCTGGACGTACCGCTGAATTAGTCAATGCCTTGGAGCGGGAATCTGACGGTAAAAAATACTATATATTAGAGTATTTAGTTAAACTACCCGATAAACAAGAGCGACACAACGTCGCTAGTGTCGCTGTTAGCCGTGGTAAACTTTTCACCTTCAACGCCTCGATTCCCGAAAAACGTTGGCAGAGAGTAAAACAGATTATTGATCAGGCAGTCATTTCATTCTCGGTGTATTAAATTCAGTGAACAGTTATCTGTTGTTTGATAACTGTTCACTGATAACTGTTAACTGATAATTTTGTTATGGGAATTTCCCCTTTTATACTTGCTTCCGCTTCCCCAGCACGACGGAAATTGTTGCAAACTGTTGGTATTGAACCGATAGTCTATCCTAGTGATTTTGATGAGTCGCAAATCCAAATCGATGAACCTGGTCAATTGGTGCAAACTCTCGCCCAGCATAAAGCAGAAACTGTAGCCCCACAGTTTGCATCAGGTTTAATCATGGGTTGTGATTCAGTTTTGGCTCTGAATGGCGAGATTTATGGTAAGCCAGCAGACACATCAGAAGCGATCGCCCGTTGGCAGATCATGCAAGGTAATGTCGGTGACTTATACACAGGTCATGTTTTGATCGACCTGGATAAAAACCGCACCTTAGTCAAGTGTCAAGTGACAAGGGTGTATTTTGCTCAAATGAGCGATCGCACCATTCAAGCCTATGTAGCCACTGGTGAACCCCTCACATGTGCCGGTGCTTTTGCCCTGGAAGGTTTTGGTAGCCTATTTGTGGAAAAAATTGACGGTTGTCACAGTAATGTAATTGGACTCAGTTTGCCTCTACTGCGCCAAATGCTGGCAGAATTGGGATATGATGTCACGGATTTTTGGCAATAGTCATTGGTCATTTGTCATTGGTCAACCGTCACCAGTCATTTTTCCCCATTCCCTAACTAAGAATATGTCATTTACTTCCACTCCCTCCCTGCGAGAGCAACAACACCCTTTAATTCGTCAGCTAGCTGATAGTATTGAAGCTGCTTGGCATCAGCACTTAGATTTGTCTCCCTACAATTTACCTGCTGAGTTGGGGTATGTGGAAGGTAGATTAGAGGGGGAGAAACTGACAATTGAAAACCGCTGCTACCAAACACCCCAATTTCGCAAAATGCACTTGGAACTAGCGAAAGTGGGGAATATGCTTGACATTTTGCACTGCGTTATGTTTCCTCGTCCAGAATATAACCTGCCGATGTTTGGTTGTGATTTAGTGGGTGGTAGAGGTCAAATTAGTGCAGCGATCGCTGACCTTTCCCCAGTAAATTCCGAGCGGACTTTACCAGAGTTGTATACTTCCACACTGACAGCACTACAACCAGTCAACTTTTCTCAACCACGTGAATTACCTGAATGGGGACATATCTTCTCTGACTTTTGCATCTTTGTGCGCCCCGGTTCCCCAGAAGAAGAAACGATATTTCTCAAACGGGTGCGGGAATTTTTAGACATTCATTGCACTCAGGCGATCGCTTCTCATCCTGTTTCACCTGAACAAGTGGCGCAAATTCTGGCTGGACAACGCAACTACTGCACCCAACAACAGCAAAACGATAAAACCCGTCGTGTACTAGAAAAAGCCTTCGGCACAGATTGGGCAGAAAATTACATGACCACAGTTTTGTTTGACCTACCAGCTTAAATTAAAAGAATTTTATCAAGAGTAGAGACGCGATTCATCGCGTCTGTCAAGAGTCATTTGTGAAGGTTATTATCCTCCTCATTTCCCTTATTCCCCTCATCTGCTCATCTGTAGGCTCTGTTACGTTTTCCAGCAACTGATGAATGTAGAATTCATTTAACTAGAGTTTGATGGAGTTAAAAAACAGTAGTAGGCAGAACAGCTAAATCTTTGGAGCAAATATCCAAAGACGCTTTGCTGTCTCAGTAGATGTCAGCAACAATATTTGTTCACAGGTTGACCAGAAAATTAAGGAAAATATGATGTTAAATATGCTCTATTTGATAAATATTTTTTGCTATTGCTGAATTGGAGCATGAATGATTCAAAATCATTGTATAAAAGCACAAACCCTCAATCTTTAATCTTTTTGTCTGTGTGATATTTTCGCACAATCGACGTACCTCTCAAAGACTTCATCAGCGTTAAGGCAATAGTTTTGACATACTGCAATTATCTTCAAAACCACAAACGCCTTAATTACAGTTTTTTCAGTAGTAATCTCATCGGCATTTAATAGGAATCCTATTTGATTTTTGAACAAATCTAAGTATTGGTTTGTCAGGATAATTGTGAGGGTTTGTAGTAAGCACTTTAGTGCTTAAAAAACAAGGACTAAAGTTATTACTACGAACTTAACTTACCCATCAATTTAAACTTGACATATTAGTATCTGTAGATTGGGCATTGCCCAACGCCACTTGCTTTAAACCGAGGAAACCGTCCAACGCAGTGGCTCTCCTACGTGTAGTTCAAAAATCAAAGCGGACTGCTTAGTTAACTGTTTGTCAACTGTCAACAAAGAGAAATGATTGATTGTGCAATGAATTAGCGTTTTAGCTTACAGGATCATTAAACTCTAAGGACTCGCCTCAATCAGCTAAATTTATCTCACCAGAATTACCAAAGCATTTATTCCGTGGGGTAGTACGAGTAGAACCTAGAAGTATCTGTAGATACGATACTCGTTTCCATAACAGGTGATGTCAAAGCCATCTATTACTAAAGCATCTACTAACTTATCATCTCATATTCAAGTTAGTCATAGGAATCCGATTTGATTCCTAAACTTACTCATAAATACAGAGCAATCTTAACAGGAAAGAACGGAAATAGAGGACTAGGTCATTTACCAATTAACAATTATCAGCCTACGCGACAGTAACAGTATTCAAGCAGTTATGAGATAACTTGCTTTTTTACTTCCATCAGCACAATTCAGATAAATAGGCAACATACCATGTCAAGGGTGACTGAGAAGCCAAAGTTAAGGGAACAGCCACTTGATCAACCTAAGATTTGGTGGAGTATTGCTGTAGCCATACCCATAGTAATTGCCGCTGGGGTATTGGGTACAGCCAAAGTTGAGCAGTTGAGAAAGCTGACTTCGTCCATACCCATGAGGCCAGTTGCTAACAGTGTTAGCGCTGTAGGACGTTTGGAACCACGGGGAGAAGTGATTAAATTATCTGCTCCTGTAGGAGGAATACAGTCAGCGTCACGAGTTCAGCAACTCCTAGTTAAAGAGGGAGACAAGGTAAAGCAAGATCAGGTGATTGCAGTCTTGGATAATCATGATACCCAAGCAGCTGCAGTGGAAGAAGCAAAAGCAAAACTGCAAGAAACCCGTGCTAATTTAGCGCAAGTCAGGGCTGGTTCACCCAGAGATATCCAAGCCCAATCATCTGTAATTGCTCGCCTCAAAGCTCAGTTAAAAGGGGAAAGGGATGCTCAACAAGCAACGATCGCTCGTATCGCCGCCCAATTAAGTGCGGAAAAAATCGCGCAACAAGCAGGAGTTAATCGACTAGAAGCTGAACTACTAGGACAAAAAGATACTTTAAGAGCAACCTTGTCTCGAATACAGGCTGAACAACGTAACGCCAGCGTCGATGCTCGACGTTATGAGATGTTGTACAAAGAAGGTGCTATTTCCCAACAGGAACGGGACAGAAGACGGCTGAATGCAGAGACTGCTAATCAGCAGGTTGTCGAAAGCCAAGCCTCTCTAAAACAAGCAACTGCAACTCTCCGACAGCAAGTTGCTGAGGCTAGAGCCAACCAGGTAAAAACTTTAGCAACTTTGCAACAACAGCTAATCGAAGCCAAAGTTACCCGCGACAAAACCATAGCCACTTTAGACAGACAAATCGACGAAGAAAAAGCCAAACTGAGCAGACTTTTAGAAGTGCGTCCCACCGATATGCAAATGGCCCAAGCTCAAGTTAGCAATGCGATCGCCACAATTAGAAAAGCTCAAGCCGAATTAAGGTTGAGCTACGTTAAAGCACCAACCAACGGTGAAATTTTGAAAATTCACACCAAATCAGGAGAAGCCATCAACCAAATGGGAATCGCTGAGATTGGACAAACCGATCAAATGATCGTCATCGCGGAAGTTGCTGAAGACAGTATTGGTAGAGTGCGTCTCGGTCAAAATGCTACTGTCACTAGTGACAATGGGGCATTTAATGGAGAATTGAAAGGCACAGTCACAGAAATCGGTAGAAAAATTGGCAAAAAAGATGTGCTGAATACAGATCCAGCCGCAGATGTAGATGCCAGAGTTGTAGAAGTCAAAATCGCCCTAACTAGAGAAGATAGCCAAAAAGTAGCAGGTTTAACCTACGCCAAGGTGGTTATTGATATTAATATCTAATTCAATCTTCGATAATCGCGAATGGGAGCAGGGGAAGAAGATTCTTAACTTTTGACTCTTGACTCTTGACTTTTGACTTTTGACTCTTGAGTTTTGACCAATGACTAAAATCCCCCTATCATGGCTACAACTTACACGAGAAAAAACTCGCCTAGCAGTGGCTCTAGCAGGAATTGGGTTTGCCGATATTTTGATGTTTATGCAGCTCGGCTTTCGAGATGCTTTGTATTATAGTAACGTCCGCATACACTCTAGCTTGCAAGGTGACATTGTTTTAATCAACAGTCAATCTAATGCTGTTTTATCAATGCGAAGCTTTTCCCAGAGGCGTTTATATAAAGCTTTAGAGTTACCAGCAGTAGAATCAGTACATCCTATATATTTAGACTATACAGCCTGGAAAAATCCTGTTACAGGTCGTCCTCGTAGTATTCTGATTTTTGGGATTAACCCGGAAGTTAATCTATTTAACTTACCTGGAGTTCAAGAAAATCTAGATAAACTTAAACTCCCTGATGTAGTTTTATTTGACAGTTCTTCTAGGGTTGAATATGGACCAATTGCTACTGACTTTACTCAAGGTAAAACTGTCACAGCCGAAGTGCGAAGAAGGAAAATTAAAGTAGCAGGATTATTTACTTTAGGCGCATCATTTGGAGCAGATGGTAATTTAATTACTAGTGATGTTAACTTTTTTAGGATATTCAGCAACCGTCAGCGTGGCTTAATTGATATTGGTTTGATTAAATTAAAACCAGGAGCTAATTTAGCTGCTGCTACGCAAGATTTAAAAAATTACCTGCCTAGAGAAGTAACCGTTTTAACTAAGCAGGAATTTATTGACTTTGAGCGTAATTATTGGGCAAGTAGTACAGCGATTGGATTTATTTTCACATTAGGAACAATCATGGGTTTTATTGTGGGAACTGTGATTGTCTATCAAATCCTTTATACAGAAGTTGCTGACCACTTGGCTGAATATGCAACTCTAAAAGCAATAGGATATACACAAGGATATTTGTTATCTGTTATCTTACAAGAAGCTTTGTTATTAGCAGTTGTGGGATATCTTCCTGGATTTACTTCCGCTCTAATTTTATATAAAATGGCTAGAGACGCTACACTTTTGCCAGTTTTTATGAGCTTTAGTCGCGCTTTTATGGTACTAATATTGACGATTATTATGTGCTTTATTTCTGGTGCTATTGCTGTACGTAAATTACGTTCTGCCGACCCAGCAGATATATTTTAGTTAAATATGAACAATATACAATCATCAACTAAAGATAAACTATGAGTAATTATCAATGTTCATAATTTATTATTTATGAATAAGCAATGATAACTCCTTAGGGTACTACGGTTACATCTCAGCACTGATAACTTATAGCTACTCACGTGATTATGAAACAAGAACCTGTAATTGCTATTAAAAATCTCAATCACTACTATGGTAAAGGCGCACTGAAGAGACAGATTTTATTTAATATCAACCTAGAGATTTATCCTGGGGAAATCGTCATTATGACCGGGCCATCGGGATCGGGTAAAACAACATTACTGAGTTTGATTGGCGGTTTGCGGTCTGTTCAAGAGGGCAGCCTCAAATTTTTAGGCACAGAACTATCTGGTGCTAGTCAGAATCAACTAGTGCAAATCAGACGTAAAATTGGTTATATTTTTCAAGCTCACAACTTGCTGGGATTTTTAACAGCTAGACAAAATGTGCAAATGGCGGTGGAGTTGAACGAAGCGATCGCCCAAAACGAAGCAATTGCTCAGTCAGCCGCTATGCTGGGGGCAGTAGGTTTAGAAGAACGAGTTAATTACTACCCAGACAATCTTTCTGGTGGACAAAAGCAAAGAATAGCGATCGCCCGCGCCTTGGTAAATCGTCCCCCACTAGTACTAGCAGACGAACCAACAGCCGCCTTAGATAAACAATCAGGACGCGACGTTGTCGAAATCATGCAAGGACTAGCCAAAGAACAAGGAACCTCTATCTTGTTGGTAACTCACGACAACCGGATTTTGGACATAGCGGATCGCATCATCGAAATGGAAGATGGTCTGTTAGTCCGTGAGTCCCAAGGCGTAGTCACCAGTCACGATTCTGGAATCAGAAACCATAACTCATAACCTGTAAATAGATAGATATACACCCTAAAACCTTGCTAATTAAAGCAGTTTGCAGGTCATCTTTACGTAAGAGTCATCCTAACTCCCGGCTCCTGAATTCTACTTTATTTAGCAAAGCCTCATTGTTTAATTCCAGACTGCTGTTTTGCAGAATTAGGTTGCCTACTAGTACGAAAAGTAACATTTACACCTTCATTCGATTGTTCTAGCACCAACAATGGCGTCGGTTTAGCCTTCTGATCCCAATGCATATGGGCAATCCGACCTTGAATAGTCGGTTGCCAAGTATCTTCATCATCCATCGGGCTAAGGTAAGTTTCAATACAATCAATGATTTGGCTAATAGTCGCAGAAGTCGTTTGCGTCGGTAACTTCATTAACCGAATTTGAATCCGAAACAGCACTCGTTTAGCACTATTTGGGGGATTGCCAGTCTCATATTCTACATCAAAAATTTCATCTACCTGCCGTGCAGCATTACTGGCAATTCCCACTGAACCTTGTTGGGATTGACTGGGTCGCAGAGCTTGAGAAATTTTATCTTTAATCCTGATTTTAACTTGATTAAGGATCGCAAAATGAAACACCTCCTCTGACATCCGCATCCGCAGATAATCTAGGTTAAAATCTCGTGAATTAACCAAGTCGGGATTAGTTTCCATTTTGCGAATTGTTTCCAGCGCTAACTTAAACTTTTTCTCCAATTCTCGCGCCCGGAACTGTTCAAACCTGATTTTTTTCTCTAGCTTAGTCATCAGGATTTTGCCATAAACAATCAAAGCAATCACAGCTAAAGCCAGTCCTCCAGAGGTGAACACCAAAATAGGCGGCGTTTGTGAAGCACTAGCTGGCACTTCCTGGGATGCTTTTTTAGGCTTTGTCCCAGTTTGGGCAATAAACATTGAAGTGGACATAGTTGACAAACTGAAAAACTTGACTCCTAATGTTTAGGATGCCCAAATTTTGCATATCATCTTGCGGTATCATTGATATTTTTTACACATTTTCTCAAACCGCATATGTACAGAGACCTGAGCATTCCCACTGGGCGTTCCCTAAATCCGCTGCCCCTATCCCAGCTTGCATCCACTGGCTTACACAATATTCGCCTTGTGGCGACAGATATGGATGGCACCCTGACTAGACGCGGAAAATTTATGAGTAAATTGCTACAAAGTTTAGAAGACTTAGCTACAGCCAATATCAAAGTACTGATTGTCACAGGACGTTCGGCGGGTTGGGTGAGTGGACTGAGTAGCTTGATGCCAGTTGTTGGTGCTGTGGCAGAAAACGGCGGTTTATTCTATCTTTCTGGGAGTGATACACCCATAGCCCTAACACCAATTCCCGACTTAGCTAGCCATCGTCAGCATTTGTCCGTAGCTTTTAGGCGATTACAAACCAAATTTCCCCAAATTCAAGAATCAGCTGACAATCGCTTTCGCATCACCGACTGGACTTTCGATGTCGCCGCTTTGACTCCCAGTGAACTCCAAACCCTGAGTCAACTTTGTCAAGACATGGGTTGGGGATTCACCTACAGTAATGTGCAGTGCCACATTAAACCCCAAAATCAAGATAAAGCTGTGGGATTATTGCAAGTATTGCGGGAATACTTCCCTGAATATTCTCTAGAACAAGTTGTGACTGTTGGCGATAGCCCCAATGATGAAAGTTTATTTGATCCCCGTTATTTTCCGCTGTCTGTGGGTGTAGCAAATGTATTGGCATATGCAAATCAGCTGCAACATCAGCCGATTTATGTCACCGATGCTGCCGAGGGCGAGGGCTTTTGTGAATTATCTAGTTATCTTTTGCCAGCCACGCAAATATCTAGGGAGAGTCCCCAATAGGGTTAAAATAGATTAGTAGCACTGAAACTGAAAACCATGACGGCTACTGTACCTGTCGCAACCGAATCTGAAATCTTTTACCCCAGTGCTGACGGTGAACCAGTGGCAGAAACCTACGACCACCTCTACGCCTTGCTAACTACTCTAGAAGTATTAAAACCATATTTAGCAGGTCGTCAGGCAACAGTGCTGGTAAATCAATTTCTTTACTATGCACAGGGCTTTCCCAAGTTACGGGTAGCGCCAGATGTGATGGTAATTTTTGATGTTACACCAGGCGGTCGAGATAATTATAAAATCTGGGAAGAAGGTCAAGTACCCGCAGTCATTTTTGAAATGACATCCTTTGGTACTAAGGACAATGACCAAATCTTTAAGAAAACTCTCTACGAGCAGCTAGGTGTAAAGGAATACTGGTTGTTCGATCCCAAAGGCGAATGGTTAGAACAGCCTTTACGCGGCTATCGCTTGCGGGGAGAAACCTATGAACCCATAGCAGACAACCACAGTGAACCATTACAATTGCGCTTAGTAGTAGAAGGACGGCTAATTGGGTTTTATCGAGAAGATACGGGAGAGAAACTGCTGATCCCCGATGAATTGACAGCAGCACTGCGGCAAGAAGTTGTTGCTAGACAACAAGCTGAAGCTCGTGCCGAACAAGCACAATTGCAAGTAGAACAATTAAAGGAAAAGTTGCGATCGCTCGGTGTTGATCCCGATACTCTGACATAAGTAAGTGGGCACAATAAAAGCAAACAAGGCTAAAACTCTTCTACCTATAGCAAGATTGCCTTATCCCAGCGACAATTATTTATGCCGAGTTACTTAGTATGTGGAATATTTTCAACTCCTGTGCAGGATAAAAAATCATCCAGCAAGCAGAGGTCTTTGTTTGTAAAAATACTATGCACTTGACATTAAGCTAATCTGATTTATACTCAGCCTTGATGGGTCACTTTAACCCATAAATTAGTTTCTGCTTATCAAACGATGTTTTGCTAGCTATTAGATAATATTAATGTTAACTTGTGTAACATAAGTAACGTTCTACTAGATAGTTAATACTTGAATCTCTGCTGTTTTGACCAGCTAGCCACAGCATATCTGGGCTAGAGTGGTCGTAAAACCTTATTTTTGCCTGCAAAATTGTATGCCGAGATACGGTATAGTTTCATCACTATGCTTTTGCTTGTAATATATGGGATCGCTATATTGTATATCAGCAATCAATAAGTTAAAGAAATACCATTTTTATATTTTCTTTGTTATTTTGTATTTAACGGGACAGTTCTTCAGCAAATGCTGAGTTTAAATAACAATTAATTACACAATTTTCCCGCCAATTCTATTTCAAATACTCTGTTGTGCTTGTCTAAATTCTATTGTTAAGCACAATACAAGTTGCAGAGATAGAATGCATTGTAATCATCGCCATCTCCCAACAGTTTATTAAGACTAAAGCAACCTAAACTACCATTATGATCAAGGTAAATAATCAGCGCATCATTCTTTCTGCTTTTATTAACTATGCCAGCGTAAAGCATCAAACAGCTAGTAATCACAAGTTAACTCAACCTAAATTGGATTTACTACAACCATTACGTCAATGGCTAGATAATGTAGAAATCCCCAATCAAAAACTAGCTAAATTGATTGCCAAATATATTCCGGCGCAGTGTCCCTTCGAGCGTGATATCATGCTCTTCGGTCGCAAAATAGGACATATTCCTCCCATGTGTAAACTCAACCCTCTTTACGAGCAATTCGTAGGCTTGCGTTTTCGCGCTCTTTGTTATTTAGTTGATCAATGTGGAGAGGATATCCAGTCCTACTGCTAAACATAATCTTGAGCAAATGCAGCATGGAAATTCAAATTGAGCATCAACCAAGTCAAGAACGCCTCAAGCAATTAGGGGTGTGGGAATGGTCAATTTGGCAGAAAGAAGTCTCAAAATTCCCTTGGACTTATGATACTCAAGAGACTTGCTATTTTTTAACAGGTGATGTAAAAGTGACGCCTGATGGTGGACAGCCAGTGCAAATGGGTAAAGGTGATTTAGTGACTTTTCCCGCTGGTATGTTATGCACATGGGAAATTATCAGCGACGTGAAAAAACACTATTATTTTGGTTGATTAAGCGTCAAGAGTTATTCACTTGAATCTCATTGTTGCTTGAAAAATTTCCGGGAAGTCAAGAAATGATAAATCAATTTTGCTGACGATTATTATTTGGTTCGCAACGAGTATCGTAGAATAAAGTGGCAGCGTCGGTTAACTGCTGATATCCATATCTCTGAAAACTCGTTGCGACTCCATCACCAAGACAATATTCATAATCATGGATGGTTTCGTTACCGCTGAATTTATCAGAAATTTTTTGCCAAGTTGGCGGTTTATAGCCAAAAATATAGTTGTAAAATTTTGCTGCTTCAGCTTGCTGATAATTATAATCTTGTGAATTTGGGCCAAAGTTCCCATTGAAGTTTAAGGTAATATATTTAGCCTGATTATTGACAAAGGTGATAGCAAAATTACTTTTAGGAAATTTAGGAAAAACTCCCCGAAAGCTTTTTGGGGCATAGGTGTAGGTGATTTGCTCACCTTTAGTAAGTTTAGTAGTATAACGGCCAAAATAACTTGCAATTGTTTGGGGAGTTTGATTTAAAACATAGCGTCCTGCTAAAGCTGGAGGGATAAAGACACTGTTGAGGAGAAAAAATCCTACAATCAACAGGGTAACAAAATAACGATATTGCATTGTGATTACCTGCAAATTAAAGCTAGGGAGTTGATAATTGTGTTATACCGTTTTTTTGTGAAGCTGCATATAATTCACCCCCCGGCTATCGCCGTCCCCCCTTGGCAAGGGGGGACTACAGGGGGGTATTATTATGTGCATCTTCATACAGAATTGGTATTAGCGGGAAGTGAATTATGGCAGATGCAATCGCACACAAAAAATCTCTTCCCACCGCAATTTTAATGAGGACATTGAAAAAAAATGCTACTACATTTAAGTACCTGGCAGGAAGTTGAAACTTATCTAGAAACATCTAAGGGTATTATCCTGCCGATTGGTTCCACAGAACAACATGGGCCAACAGGGTTAATAGGAACTGATGCGATTTGTGCGGAAGCGATCGCCCGTGGTGTGGGAGAATCAACTCAAGCGATCGTTGGTCCTACAATCAATGTGGGGATGGCGCTGCACCATACCGCCTTTCCTGGTACGATAAGTCTGCGTCCTAGCACTTTGATTCAACTGATACGAGACTACATCACCTCTTTAGCCAAAGCAGGTTTTACCAAGTTCTACTTTATTAATGGACATGGTGGTAACATCGCCACCCTCAAAGCGGCTTTTTCTGAAACTTACGCCCACTTAGAAGATTTGCAAATTAATAATGCTCAAAGTGTGCAATGTCAAGTGGCAAACTGGTTTATGTGCGGTTCTGTGTACAAATTAGCTAAAGAATTATACGGTGATCAAGAAGGCTCCCATGCTACACCTAGTGAAGTTGCTGTCACCCAATATGTTTATCCAGAGGCGATTAAGCAAGTACCCCTTTCTCCAGAAGTTGGAACTGGACACAAGATTTATAGTGCAGCAAACTTTAGATTGCGCTACCCAGATGGACGCATGGGTTCAAATCCGGCCTTAGCTACACCAGAACATGGTAAGCAGTTTTATGAATTAGCGGTGAAGGAACTCAGCAATGGGTATTTAGAATTTTTGAACGCAGAATAACACGATATCATCCCACACCGCCCATCGGTTTGGATGTGGGACTGCTTTTTATTTTAACTAAACTGGCGATCGCTCTGACTAATTCATCTGGATCTACTGGTTTGGCTAGATGCTTTTGAAACCCTGCCGTTAGGGCTTGTTGTTGATTAATTTCACCTGCATAAGCCGTCAAAGCCAGCGCCGGAGTCTGTGAACTTTGTTGTGATGATGCTCGCAGTTCACGTATCAAGGTATACCCATCTTTTTCTGGCATGGCAATGTCACACACTAAAACATCCGGCTGTAACTGTTGTAATAATCCCCATGCTTGAGTTGCTGATGATGCTGCGTTCACCTGGGCACCACATTGTTCCATGATAAATACAAGTAGTTCCCGTGTATCTTCTTCATCATCGACTACTAAGATATGGAAGCCACTCAAATCTAAAGTATCTGCTACTGGAGTGTCATTAGGCTTGACTTCTGGTGTGTTGATCATGAGCGGTAATTGCACTGTAAAGGTTGCTCCCTGTCCTTCTCCCAGACTGGCTACAGATACTGTACCACCATGCATCTCGACGATGTGACGCACAATAGCCAATCCTAATCCTAAGCCGCCAAACTGTCGGGTTGTGGCGCTATCTGCTTGACGAAATGTATCGAAGACATAAGGCAAAAAATCAGGATTAATTCCCTTACCAGTATCACTGACTTGTATTTGAGCATAAGTGCCCACAGATTCTAGTTTGATATGCACCTCTCCACCAGCAGGAGTAAATTTGACTGCATTGGTGAGCAAATTCCACAAAACTTGTTGCAGGCGATTGGAATCACCCATGCAAGACTTGACTAAAGGTGCGATTTCGGTGTGAATTTGAATCTCTTTGGCTTCGGCGGCGAGTTGTACTGTGTCCTTAGCAGCTGCAATGGTTGCAGCTAAATCAACTGCACTGATGTTGAGTGTTAATTTACCTTGCAAGATGCGAGAAATATCTAATAAGTCGCCGATGAGTTGAGTTTGCAATACAGCGTTCCGTTCGATGGTTTCTAAAGCGATCGCTTTTTTATTATCATCTAGCTTCCGAGTCCGCAAAAGCTTTGTCCAGCCAAGAATAGGATTGAGGGGAGTCCGCAATTCATGGGATAAGATGGCCAGAAATTCATCTTTCATCCGGTTGGCGACTTCTGCTGCTTCCCTCGCTGTTTGCTCACGGATCAGTAACTGTTCCCGTTCTTCTTCGGCGCGTCTGCGTTCAGTGACATCAATAGCTACCCCTCCTACCAATGTTTCTCCCGACGGATTGGCAATGGGGAATTTATACACGAGAAAGTCGCCAATCGTACCATCTAAACGCGGGGCAATTTCAATCGCCTCTATCACTTGATTGGTAATAACTGCCGTCCTAATGTTTTCTAGAGATTGTTGGGCAATCTCGGCATCATACAACTCAAATATATTTTTCCCAATTGCATCTTGAGTGGTTAGCTGGAATGTTTGATAATAAGTGGGGCTTAGGTAAATAATACATCCATCTGCATCAGTGATCCAAGCACAGGCAGGGCTATGAGCCATAAAGGCTTGAAAGCGTTCTTCGCTAGCTCTTAACACCTCTTCCGATCGCTGAAGTTCATTCATTAACTGACGTGTGCGTTTTTCTACTTGTTTGCGATCGCTAATATCTACAAATGCTGCTACTGATCCTCTGGCTTTACCCTGTTTATCGAGTAAGGGAGCCGCATAACCAAACATATTGAAAACAGTGCCATCACCACGGATAACATCAATCTCTGTGCCTTTGATTTCTACCTGATGAATGGCAGCGTAGCGCAAAGGAAATTCATTCGGTCTGAGTTCCTTGCCATTGCGAAAGATTTTGTAGTCTGGACGAGGTGTATTAATTGGTGTGTAGGAAACGTTATCTTCAGGAGATATACCTAAAATCTCCGCAAATGTGGGGTTGGCTGTGATGTGTCGAAATTCTGCATCTTGAGCCACCAGAATCCCAATAGGAATCAGATCGAACAGAGTTTTCATATCTTGGTTTAAAGCCGCGATCGCTCCCTCCCGCGTTTGCAGTGCTGCTGCCATTTCGTCGATAGCACCAGCGAGTTGTCCGAGTTCTCCTGATTTATTACTGATTCCAGTACGTGCGTTCAGTTCTCCCGCACCAAGTTTTTGCGCTGTCTCTACCAGCAATTTCATTTGACGTAATAAGAAGATATCGCCACCTACCCAAGCAGCAATTAACGCCAAAACAGTCACCACACCCAACCAGAGTAAATTTCGCACTAATAGCTTATTCGCCTTAGCCAATACCGTAGATACAGGCAGTCCCACTCGAATGTAGGCATCAGGGTTGAGCGGATCATCTCCCAACGGCATAAAAGCAAAGACGCGGGTAATACCATCTAAGCTAGTAAATTCATATGTGCCTTCACCCTGAGCCAATTTCATTTGCTCGAAGGCATCCTTGATTAAAAATGTTCCTACCCACTTTTGTGAGTCAGGATAGCGGACTAAAAGCCTACCTTGTTTGTTAACAACACTCAGAACTGAGCCTGGAGGTAGTTTCACTTGCGCCGCTAAATTGTTCAACTCAGCTAAATCTAGGGTAGCATTCAGCACAACTTTAACCTGCCCTAATTTGTCTATAACAGGGTAAGCAAAGTTAAGGGTAGCTTTTTTGCTACCACGAACAATTTGATAGTCACCAACGGCAAATTTGCGGGTTTTTACGGCACGTTGGAAAGATGCTTGGTCTACTAAATTAATTGAGTTATTGGGAATAGCATGACAAATATTTTTACCTTGGGCATCAAGCACATCAAAAGCAGTGTAAGTAGGGTACTGCTTTAAAAGATCGGTCAGCAAGCGATCGCACTCTGGGGAGTTACCTTGACGAACAATTGGCAACTGCGCCAATATTGTGAGCAGTTGGCGGGTTGACTCCACAACTTGCCTCTGGTTATTAGCAGCCAATCTCACCAACTGTAATGTATTTTGCTGCGCCTCTACCGTTGCCGTCCGTCTCTGTTCAGAAGCACTGTAAATAATCAGTCCCAGTGCCGGTACAACCGCTAGAAGAACAAGAAAGACCAAACGAGTACGAAGGCTGGATAAGAATATGCTATGTAACCAGGAGCGCATTATAATTTACTTTAACTCCAGTAGCGACTCTAAGCTGATTCTCATCCATATCTCCAAAAACTGCATTTATTAAATCAGTGAACAGTGAACAGTTATCAGTTATCAGTGAACAGTTATCAGTCAACTGTTCACTGTCATCATTCAGTTGTTGAGTGAATGGCTAGGCGACAGATGGGGCGATCGCAAAATAATTTGGCGTTTGCGGCGCAATAGTTTTCCCTCTCCCTCGAACTCTTGTAAGAGACGTGTGATAGTTACTCTTGTTGTATTTAATACTTCAGATATTTCCTGATGAGTTGCATTTACGTCGATTAGCTTACCCTGTTCTACATCACGGCCAAATTTAGCACTTAACCACACCAAAAATTGCCACAAACGCAGAGAAATAGGTTTACGATGCACAATGCTTAAAAGTTCTTCTCCCTGTTGAATGCGGGACAATAAAGCGTTGACATCTTGATACCAAAGATGAGGCGGGACAATGCTGACTTCTACGTGAGTCAGACATTCAATATGATAAGGCTTGATTTTCGATAAAGGAGAACCAATCAAATCCCCGGAACCCCAATAACCCAGAGTAATAAATGTACCGTCTTCACTCCAGGTTAAGGTACGAACGGCACCGCGTTCGATTCGCCACAGGATATCATTACGCGGTGGTAGCATTTCGCGCTTGGCAAATAGCCGATAAGGGATTTGTCCTTTGAAAGCAGAGTTATATGACAAATTTGTGGAATACATAAAAGATTGGGTAGACACACGTAATTGATTTAGAATTTATTGGAACTATCCCCGTAATTCGCCGCAAATAGGTAGTTTGTGGCAAAAAGAACTGAGGATCATTTAATACTTGCAATTATTTCAGCTAACGCTGATTTAACACTCATATCATCTATGTGTAAATATCGAAACAGTGTCCATAACCACAGTTATTATTGAGTAATTTTCTATACAAAACTAAAAAAACCTCCTTTTTGGGGAGGTTTGGCAAGATTAATTAAGTAAATCAGTGAAGATGAATTGTAAAAAACATCAGTAAGATTAATTTATGCACCGAAAAACTTTTTTCTTTGTTGACAGTTGATGGTTAACTGTCAACACTCTGCACAATGAAACATACGCCGAATAGCTTATTCTCTAGCAATAACTATATCGTTGGATTTAATGACTGCATAGGCTTCTGCTCCCTCAGCTAGTTCCAACTCCTCTGCTGAGACTTTGGTAATCATCGAAGTTAGCTCAACTTTATGCACAATCTCTAGCGTCACTTCCGTATTCACAGATCCTGTAACTACTCTTTTAACAACACCTTTCAGGATATTACGGGAACTAACTTTGAGTGGTTTCTTTTGACTAATAATTTCTACTTCAGAAGTATGAGCATCTTCCTTTGTTGGCAGTGGTACTGGTGGCGAAGAATACTTATTTAAACCACGCACTAGTTCCCGTAAAATCTCAGTTTTCGTTCTTTGAGAATTGTTACAGAACTCTTCTAGTATTTTTCGCTCCTCTTCTGATGTTTGAAATGTAACCCATCCTTGTTCTTTTCTTGGCATAATATTACCAATCTATTTGGTACATATTTGATTATCTTGGTACGATAGTACCAAGTTTAAATCCTCTGAAGCAGAATCTGTCTCAGTGTGATCTTAAGATTATGCAGCGATCGCCTACACTCATCTTCAGAACGTTGTCTGCTCAAGGCTGGGGAACTTTTCCCGGGAAAACTTTAATTTTTTCCGGAACAAGCCAGCTATCGGATGTAGATATCAACATACCGAATCTTTATAACTAAAATAGGGCAACTATAAAGCCCTCATGCCAAAACAACTCCCCCTAAAGCCGCTCTGAGAAAACTCTAGAGCGGCTTTTGGTTTTGAACTTATTCCTCAACCCTCAGAAAATCTGGTTTCTTGAAGTGTATTTTAGCGAGAATTGGCGACATATCTAGCAGCGTAACAACGGATGTTCATTCTGGATCACAGCGATCGCATATACCCTGGACTGTCACCTCATAAGTCTTGCCACGCAAGCCAGGACGCAGACTCTGCAACTGGATGTACTCAAAAGTATCCCAGGTAATATCTTCAATTGCCCCACATTGACAACAGCAAAAGTGATGATGGGGTCCCACATTTGCGTCATAGCGACAAACACCCTCTTCTAACAGTACTTCCCTGACAAGTCCGACTTCTCTGAGTGCTTGCAGAGAACTATAGATAGTTGCCTGGGATGACACCGGAAAATCTTTATTCAGTTCCGTCAGAATTTGGTCAACTGTAGGGTGATCGGTGCGAGATAACAAATTTGCATAAACCGCAAACCGCTGAGGAGTCACCCTCAAACCCTTAGACTTTAAGGTTTGAACAATCGCGTTTGCTTGGTGCTGCATACTTGCTGCTGCATGGAGTATTTTCTTTCTCAATTATAGTCTATTTTCTCAGAATCAATATATAGTTTTATTTATTTCAACATTTAAGTATTTATAACTATTGAATATTTCTTAAATCAGAATTATTCTGAGTTAGAACCGCAAACTGCTTTTACAAGCTAATACGTTAATATTCATCCAGAGGTCAATATGGCTGTGATCACAAAAGTTCCTAACGTTGTCTTCAAAACCCGCGTCCGCGACGAATCTATTGGTGGGACCAACCCTTTTCGCTGGCAAGATCGCACCACTCAAGAAATTTTCGCTGGGAAGCGTGTTGTAGTATTTTCACTACCTGGAGCTTTTACCCCTACTTGTTCCACCTCACACCTACCCCGTTATGAGGAACTCTACCAAGACTTTAAAGCTTTGGGAGTTGATCAAGTGATTTGTATCTCTGTAAATGATGCCTTTGTGATGTTCCAATGGGGCAAGCAACAAGGCGCCCAAAACGTCTTCCTGCTCCCCGATGGCAATGGCGAATTTACCCGTAAGATGGGGATGTTAGTGGATAAATCTAACTTGGGCTTTGGTCTACGTTCTTGGCGCTACTCAATGGTAGTAAATGACGGCAACATTGAAAAGATTTTCATTGAGCCAGGTTTTGATGACAACTGCCCCACCGATCCGTTTGAAGTCTCTGATGCCGACACTATGTTAGCCTACCTGAAAGAGGCTAGAACGGCTGTCGCAGTTTAATTTGGTATCACTATATATGATCACGTAGGGACGGGGTTTCCCCGTCCCTACGAGCGATCGCTATTCCTTGGAGGACATATGACTTACGATTATGACTTATTAGTAATTGGTGCAGGCTCTGGTGGGATTGCCACCGCGAGACGGGCAGCAGAATACGGTGCTAAAGTAGGGGTTGTGGAATTTGACCGCTTAGGTGGCACCTGCGTCAATCGTGGCTGTGTCCCCAAAAAGTTGATGGTTTACGCCTCTCGGTTTCCCGATCAGTTTGCAGAAGCTGTAGGCTATGGCTGGAGTCCCGTTGAGAGTTCACTGGATTGGGAAAAGATGATTACGGCGGTCAACAATGAGGTGACTCGTCTAAATGGGATTTATCAACAGATGTTAGATAAATCCAAAGTAGAAATCTTGCAAGGATACGGTAAGTTTGTTGATACCCATACGATCGCAGTTGGCGAACGCCAAGTCACAGCAGACAAAATTTTGATTGCTGTGGGTGGACATCCCATTAGACCGAATATTTTGGGTATTGAACATGCCATCACTTCCGATGATATTTTTAACCTCAAAGAACAACCCAAACGCATAGTAATTTTGGGGGGAGGTTACATCGGTTCAGAATTCGCCTGCGTCCTCAATGGATTGGGTACAGAAGTCACCCAGGTAATTCGTGGGGACAAAATTTTGCGTGGTTTTGATGACGATTTGCGCTCAGAAATTCAGGAAGCTATGGGTAAACATGGCATTCGCATCCTCAACAACATCCAACTGATTGCGATTGAGAAAGATGCAGCAGGCGTGAAGGTGACAGTCCGGGGAGAAGAAGGAACAGAGGAAACTGTCGTTGCAGATGCGGTGAGTTTGGCGGCGGTTGGTCGCAAACCCAGCACACACAATTTGGGTTTAGAAAATACCGGAGTTAAGCTCCACGATGGAGCCGTAGTTGTGGATCAATACAGCCGCACAGCTGACGAGAATATCTATGCAGTGGGAGACTGCACCAACAAAATCAACCTGACACCAGTAGCAATTAATGAAGGCAGGGCGTTAGCTGATACCGTGTTTGGTGGTAAGTCTCGCACCATGAGTTACGACAATGTGCCCACAGCCATTTTCACAACACCAGAAGCGGCAACCGTAGGACTGACAGAAGCAGAAGCCAGAGAGAAATATGGTGATGCGGTGAAAATCTATCGCAGCCGCTTTCGATCCATGTATTACACATTACCTGGTAAAGAGGAAAAAACCCTAATGAAGCTAGTGGTTAATGAAAAAACCGATAAGGTATTGGGCGCACACATGGTCGGCAAAGATGCTGCTGAAATTATACAAGGAGTAGCGATCGCCATCAAAATGGGTGCAACCAAAGCTAACTTTGATGCCACTGTGGGTATTCATCCTAGTTCGGCGGAAGAGTTTGTCACGATGCGGTAGGGAATGGGGCAGGGAGCAGGGTGTATTAGTGGGAAATTAGCCCAACCGACTTACCCTGAGGGAAGCTAACGCAACAGGCGGGGAATCCCCATCTAAGCTATCCCCCTGCTCCCTCTAACTTGGGCGGCGGAATCTTGTTGTAATGCTGATGCGGCCTTTGCGTCTTCTCTACGAGACGCTACGCGAATGCGCCTACTCTGCGAGAACGACTGCGTCGAATGCGTGAGACAGAAATCATCCCATTCATCAGCAACGCCAATTTTATTTGTGCCCACCTACTTAGATCAAATTATTATGTTCAGAGAAGAAGCAAGTTGGCTAGCAAATCTGATCTATTCTCTAGAGCCAAACAATGTATTTCCGATGCTAAATATTGGTAGTTCCAATAAGAAATTTAGAGAGCAAGAACAACCTTGGATTGATGATTTATTGTTCAAGCCAGCCAGACAAAAAGGGTACTCGGTAATTCACACCGACATGAAAAATGATTTAGGCGTTGATTTAGTAGGGGATTTATGCGATCGCGCTTTTTTGCAGAAACTTTCAGAAATGAATATTAAATCTGTATTGTGTTCTAATCTACTGGAACACCTCACAAACCGAGAAGAAATCTGCAAAATAATTAGCTCTATTATTCCTAACGGTGGCTATATTTTCGTTACAGTTCCTTATGAATATCCCTATCACCGCGATCCGATAGATACAATGTTCCGACCGAATATTCAGGAATTGAGTAACCTATTCCCCAATTGTAAAATCGTCAGTGGTGAAATTGTTGCGGGCGGTTATTTGGCGCAATCAACTACTTTTACACCTGTAATATATACACTAGCAATGTTTATTCGACTAATATTCCCCATTTATCAACCCTTAAGATGGTTCGATTCTCTGCGATATGCTTTATGGCTTTTTAGAGATATTTCTGTTAGTTGTGTTTTATTAGAAAAAGTCAATGATCTATAACCTCTCAGCCTTTCGGTTTTAATAGCAAACTCTGAGGTGCAAATACCAAGCTCATTACTTCTGATCGAATTCAATTTTTTAATCTTGTGATGTCTAACAAACACTCCAACATCAAATAAGCAAACGATGTAAAGGATACCAGCCCCACCATCTACTTTTTTGGCAGCTGCGAGCATTTGGTCAGGAGTTATAGTTAAATAACTTTAGCTCTAAGTTTAATCACTAAGCATTTTTCACTACACGCTGTTGATATTCCTGCTCTGTGATCATGTCGAGAGTACTCTCTAGGCGGTCTACAAATACGATACCATCAAGATGATCGTACTCGTGTTGAAAAATCCGTGCGACAAAATCCGTTAGTTCTTGTTGTTGCAATTTGCCATTGCGGTCAGTATATTCAATTTCGATCGCCTGATATCTGGGAATTAATCCCCTAACACCAGGAACACTCAAACACCCTTCCCAACCTTTAACAACTTCAGTTGAATGAGCGATAATTTTGGGATTAATCATCGCTGTTGGTTCCATTTCTGGAGCATTGGGATACCTGGCATTAGGACGGGAAGCCACAATAAATAAACGCTTTTTTGCGGCTACTTGAGGTGCAGCAATTCCCACACCATTAGCTTGTGCAACTGTAGTGATTAAATTTTCAATGAGTCTTTGAATTTCCTCATCTTGAATATTCTCAACCAGAGCAGATTTTTCACGTAGTTGGGGATTACCTAATTGAATAATTGGCACTAACTCAGACATGAGATAAACTCCTTTGGGAATTGGGGATTGGGGATTGGGGATTGGGGATTGGGGATTGGGTGACAAAGAATAAATTACCCTTGACTCTTGACTCTTGACTCTTGACTCTTGACTCTTGACTCTTGACTCTTGACAAATAAAAATTAACTTTCCCGTTGTATTGGCAATGGTGCAGGCGTGACTGATATTTGGACGATTTGCCCATTACGTTCTACTTGCATTTGTATAAGATTGCCGATTTTGCTATTTTCCACTAACTTTTGTACTTCTTCAATTTTAGTAACAGGTTCATTATTAATGCTGTGAATCACATCACCAGCTCGTAGTCCACCGATAGATGCTGGTGAGCGGGGGACGATGTTAATTAATAAAACTCCCTTATCTGCTGTAAGATTAATGCGATCGCGTAATTGATTATTGATTCTTTCCCTAATTTCTGGTGTCAGCGTCACCATCTGAATACCCAAATAAGGATGGTCAACTTTGCCTTTAGTAATTAATTCTTGGGCAATCCTTTGTACAGTCTTGATGGGAATCGCAAATCCCAAACCTTGTGCGCCGCGGATAATTGCTGTGTTCATCCCAATCACCTCACCCCGCACATTCAACAGTGGCCCGCCGGAGTTACCGGGGTTAATAGCTGCATCGGTTTGCAGATAGTCAACGCGCTTGTCGCTAGCACCAATATCACTACTAGAGCGGCCTGTAGCACTGATAATCCCCGCAGTTACGGTGTTATTCAGCCCTAAAGGATTGCCGATCGCAATCACTGCCTCTCCTGGCTGTAAGATATCGGAGTTACCTATAGCCAGAGTCGGCAGGTTATTTGCCTCAATCTTGACAATCGCCACATCTGTGACTGGATCTTCACCAAGTACTTTGCCGTTAAAAGTCCTTCCATCTTTGAGTGTAACAGTTACAGTGTCAGCACCATCTACCACATGGGAATTGGTCAAAATTTGACCAGAAGAGTTCATGATAAATCCAGAGCCACTACCCCGCTCTATCCGCTGTCTAGGCCGCGATGGAACATCTTCGTCTCCGAAAAATCGCCGAAAAAATGGATTTTCTAAGTCCTCAGAAGCAGAAGAGACGGTTCTGGCGGAATCAATGCGAACTACAGCATCTCCCACGTTTTGTACTACCGCGACTACAAAGTTAGGATTGCCAGAGGATGCGATAATTGGCGGCGGAACAGTGGCTGAATTGGGGACAGTGGTTTTTTGGACTTGAGCATCACTTGGTTGAGTTTCCACAGTTTTGGTAGGTGACAAAGAGCAACTCCCAAGACATACTACTACACTCACTTCCAGTAGCATCGATATCACATTTTTTACTCCCCACTTTTGTCCCCCTTGTCTCCCACCATCATGCTCTTTGGTCTTCATGTATTTTTACTTCTCCGTGCTAGTCAGTGGATGGTAGGATATTGCCTACCGGATATGTCTCAACATGATTACAACTTAAAAGCTTATTCCAGGTCGAGAGCATCTGAATGCTAAATTGTGTTCGCTTATAT